>DASXRF010000189.1:0-36455 GCA_036506755.1 Solirubrobacteraceae bacterium
GCTCGTGCCGATGCGCTCCGTGCCGCACAGAGTCGTCTGCCTGCTCGGGCTCGACGACGGCGTGTTCCCCCGCAAGACGCCGCGCGACGGGGACGACCTCATGCTCGACGACCCGCATGTCGGCGACCGCGACTCGCGGAGCGAGGATCGCCAGATGCTGCTGGACGCGCTGCTGGCGGCGACCGACCGGCTGATCGTCACCTACACCGGCAACGACGAGCGCACGAACATCGCCCGCCCGCCCGCGGTGCCGATCGGCGAGATGCTCGACGTCATCGACCGCACGGTGCGCGTCGACGATGGCGGCGCGGCGCGCGAACAGATCGTCGTCCGCCACCCGCTCCAGCCCTTCGACGCGCGCAACTTCACCCGCGACGCGCTCGTGGCCGGGCGGACCTGGAGCTTCGACCCGGTCACGCTGGAGGGCACGCGGGCGCTGGCGGCGGAGCGCGCCGAGCCCGCGCCGTTCCTCGCGGCGCCGCTGCCAGCGCTCGACGCGGGGGTCGTCGAGCTCGACGACCTCGTGCGCTTCGCCGAGCACCCGGTCCGCGCCTTCCTGCGCCAGCGGCTCGGCATCAGCGTGCGCGACTTCTCCGACGAGATCGCCGACGCGCTGTCGATCGAGCTCGACCACCTCGAGCGTTGGGGCGTCGGCAACCGGCTGCTCGAGGGCGTCCTCGCAGGCGCGGACATCGAGGCCTGCGTGGCTGCGGAGCGGGTCCGCGGCACGCTGCCGCCCGGCGAGCTCGCCAACCCGGTGATCGAGGAGGTGCGGTCGGTCGTCGATCTGATCGCCGAGCAGGCGCCGGCCGCCGGCGAGCCGACCTCGGCGGACGTGAAGGTGCTGCTCGGCGACGGGCGGTCGCTGCGCGGGACCGCGCCGGGTTGTACGGCGACGTGCTGCGCACGGTGACGTTCTCGCGCGTGGGCGCGAAGCACCGCCTGGCGGCGTGGGTGCGGCTGCTGGCGATCACCGCGGCTCGCCCGGGGCGTTCGTTTGAGGCGGTCACGATCGGGCGGGCGCGCTACGGCGCGCCGCGGGGCGCCGAGGTGACGGTCGCGCGCATCCCACCGATCGATGTCGATGAGGCGCGCAAGCACCTCGGCGTGCTCGTCGAGCTGTGGGACCGCGGGATGCGCGAGCCGCTGCCGATCGCGTGCCAGTCCTCGGCGGCCTACGCGGCGGCGGCCGCGGCCGGCAAGAACGCCGAGGCGGCCGCGCGCAAGGCGTGGGAGTCGAGCTGGAACTTCCCGCGCGAGGACGCCGAGCCCGAGCACCAGCTCGTCCTGGGCGGCAAGCTGAAGTTCGACGAGCTGCTGGTGGCGCCGCCGCGCGCCGACGAGGCGTGGGACGCGGGAGAGAGCACGCGGTTCGGCCAGTACGCGCGCCGGCTGTGGGACGGCGCGCTGGCCTGCGAGGAGCTGAGCGACCGGTGAGGGGGCTGGCCACCGACGTCCGGCCGTTCGACGTCTGCGGGCCGCTGCCGCGCGGCGTGACCGTGCTCGAGGCGAGCGCGGGCACCGGCAAGACGTACACGATCGCTGCGCTCGCCGCGCGCTACGTGGCCGAGGGGCGGGAGCTCGACGAGCTGTTGCTGGTGACCTTCACGCGCATGGCGACCGGCGAGCTGCGCGAGCGCGTCCGCGAGCGGCTCGTCGCCGTCGAGCAGGGGCTCGCCCGGGCGCTGGCGGGCGCGCCGGTCAGCGACGAGGTCGTGCGGCTGCTCGCGCGCGGGCCGGGGGACGAGGTCGAGCGGCGGCGGGCGCGGCTGGCGCGCGCGCTGGCCGGCTTCGACGCGGCGACGATCGCCACCACGCACGGCTTCTGCCAGGAGGTGCTCGGCGGGCTGGGCGTCGCCGGGGACGTCGAGCGCGACGTCGCGTTCGTCGAGGACATCAGCGACCTGCTCGCCGACGTCGTCGACGACCTCTACGTGCGCCGCTTCCACCGCGGCGACCCGCCGGGCTTCGACCGCGCGGAGGCGATGGCGATCGCCTGGGCCGCCGTGGCGAATCCCGCGGCGCCGGTCGAGCCCGCGAACGCGCCGGACTGGTCGATGGCGGCGCGGCGCCGCCGGCTGGCGCTCGCGGTACGCGACGAGCTCGAGCGGCGCAAGCGCCGGCTGGGCGTCATGACCTACGACGACCTGCTCACGCGCCTGGACGACACGCTCCGCGGGCCCGGCGGGCCGCAGGCCGCCGCGCAGCTGCGCGAGCGCTACCGCGTCGCGCTCGTCGACGAGTTCCAGGACACCGATCCCGTCCAGTGGGACATCATGCGCCGCGCGTTCGGCGAGGGCGGCGTGACGCTGATCTTGATCGGCGACCCGAAGCAGGCGATCTACGCCTTCCGCGGCGCCGACGTCTACGCGTATCTGGACGCGGCGCGCGCCGCCGACGAGCGCGCGACGCTCGAGGTCAACTGGCGCAGCGACCAAGGGCTGCTCGACGCCTACGACGCGCTGTTCGACGGCGCCCGGCTCGGCCACGAGGGGATCGTCTACCGGACCGTGCGCGCGGCGCCGGCCAACCAGACGCCGCGGCTGCTCGGGGCGCCCGTGAGCGAGCCGCTGCGCGTGCGGCTCGTCCACCGCGACGAGCCGACGATCAAGCTCACGCCCGGCGGCTGCGCGGGCAAGCCGTCGGCGCAGGAGCACATCGCCAAGGATCTCGCGGCGGATCTGGCGGCGCTGCTGTCGTCGGGTGCGGAGATCGAGGTCCGCCGCGAGGACGGCTCGCCCGAGCGGTGCCAGCGGATCCGGCCTCGGCACGTCGCCGTGCTCGTGCGCACGCACCGCAACGCCGCGCTCGTCCGCGATGCCCTCGACGCGGCCGAGATCCCGGCGGTCATCAACGGTGCGGGCAGTGTCTTCGGCACGGTGCCGGCGCGCGACTGGCTGCGCCTGCTCGAGGCGCTCGAGCGCCCGACGTCGTCGACGCGCGCGCGGTCGGCGGCGATCACGCCGTTCCTCGGCTGGACGGCGGAGCGTGTCGCCGCGGCCGGCGAGGCCGACTGGGAGCAGCTGCACCGCCGGCTGCATCACTGGGCGCGGGTGTTGCGGACGCGCGGAGTCGCCGCCCTCGCGGAGACCATCACGCTGGTGGAGGGCCTGCCGGCGCGCGTCCTGGGCTCGGTGGACGGCGAGCGGCAGCTGACGGACCTGCGCCACGTTGCCCAACTGCTGCACGCGGAGGCGACCGCCGAGCAGATGGGCACGACCGCGCTGACCGCGTGGCTGCGCCACCAGATCGCCGAGGCCGGTGAGGACACCACCGACGAGGAGCGCAGCCGGCGGCTCGAGTCCGACGCCGAGGCCGTCCAGGTCCTGACGATCCACCGCAGCAAAGGCCTCGAGTTCCCGGTCGTCTACTACCCGTATCTCTGGGAGCCCGGCTGGATCCCGGACGAGGCCGAGCCGATCTTCTTCCACGACCCCGACGCCGACGACCGGCGCGTCATCGACGTCGGCATGGACGGCCCGGATTTCCCGCGCCACCGGGCGCAGTACGTGGCCGAGCAGCGGGGGGAGGACCTTCGGCTCGCCTACGTTGCGCTCACGCGGGCGCGCCACCAGGCCGTCGTCTGGTGGGCCGGGTCGTGGGACAGCCGCCACTCCGCCCTCGGCCGGCTGCTGTTCGCGCGGGATGCCGAGGGCAACGTGCCGCCGGAGGGGTCGTTCACGCCGAGCGACGCGGCGGCGCGGGCGCGCTTCGAGGAGCTCGCCGCGGCGGCGCCGGGGTGCATTGCCGTCGAGCGCTCGACGCTAGCGCCGCCGCCGGCGTGGCCGGGCGAGCCGCGCGCGGGCGCGGAGCTGTCGGCAGCGGTGTTCGACCGCCAGCTCGACTGGGCCTGGCGGCGGACGTCGTACAGCGACATCACGGCGGGCGCGGCGGAGCCGCGGGTGGCGAGCGAGCCGGAGGAGCCGGTGGTCGTTGCCGAGGAGCCGGTCTCGGGGCCAGTCGTGGTGGAGGGTGATGACGACGGTGCGGCCGCCGCGATGCGCGCCGTTCCGTCACTGCTGGCTGCGATGCCGGTCGGCGTGCACGTCGGGACGTTCGTGCACCGGGTGCTCGAGGCGAGCGACTTCGCGGCGGCGGATCTGAAAGCTGAGCTCGCGTCGCAGGTCGAGGCGGTCCAGGCGCGGCGGCGGGCCGAGATTGGGGACCCCGACGCGGTCGTCGCGGGTCTGGCCGCCGCTCTGGAGACCCCGCTCGGGCCGCTCGTCCGCGACCGGCGCCTGCGCGACGCGACGCGCGCCGACCGCCTCGACGAGCTCGGGTTCGAGCTACCACTCGCGGGCGGCGACTCGCCGACGGGGCGCGTCACGCTGGCGGCGATCGGCGCGGTGCTGCGCAGCGATCCGGCGCTAGCCGGCTACGCCGAGCGCCTCGACGACCCCGCGCTGCGCCAGAGCGTGCGCGGATATCTGACGGGCAGCATCGACCTCGTCGTGCGGGCGGACGATTCCTTCGCCGTCGTTGATTACAAGACCAACTGGCTCGGGCCGCAAGGCGAGGAGCTCAACGCGTGGCACCACCGGCCCGCCGCGCTGGCCGCCGAGATGCAGCGCGCGCACTACGTCCTGCAGGCCCTGCTCTACACGGTCGCGCTGCACCGCTACCTGCGCTGGCGCGTGCGGGGCTATGACCCCGAGCGCCACCTTGCCGGGGTTCTCTACCTGTTCGTGCGCGGGATGGTCGGCCCCGAGACGCCGAGGGTCGACGGCACGCCGTGCGGCGTCTTCGCGTGGCGGCCGTCCGCGCGGCTGGTGGAGGAGCTGAGCGACGTCCTCGATGGAGGGGCGCCGGCATGAGCATGCTTGCGGCGCTCGAGGCCGATCCGTTCGACGTTCGCCGCGCGCTCGACGCCCCGAGGTTGCTGCGCCAGTTCAACGACGCCGGCGTGCTCGCCGCAGCCGACGTCCACGTGGCGCTGCGCCTCGCTGCTCTGGGGCGCTCCGAGGACGAGTGGGTGGCGCTGGCGGCGGCGCTCGCCGTCCGCGGCCCCCGCCTCGGCCACGTCTACGTCGACCTTGCGATGATCCGCGACACCGCGACCGTCGACGCCGAGGACGTCGACGTGTCGTTGCTGCCCTGGCCGGACGCCGCCGCATGGGTCGAGCGGCTCGCGGCGAGCCCGCTGGTCGCGCTCGGCGACGAGGAGGACGGTGAGATCCGCCCGCTGCGCCTCGTCGGCACCGCGCTCTATCTCGATCGCTACTGGCGCGAGGAGCGCCGCGTCGCCGCCGACCTGCTGGCGCTCGCCGCGGCGCCGCCCGAGGGCGTCCACGACCAAGCCCTCGGCGACGGCCTCGCGCGCCTGTTCGCCGAGCAGCCCGACGACCGCCAGATCCTCGCAACGGCGACCGCCGTCCTGCGCCGCTTCGCGGTCGTCGCCGGCGGCCCGGGCACCGGCAAGACGACCACCGTCGCCCGCATCGTCGCGCTGCTCGCCGAGCAGGCCGTCGCCGCCGGCTCACCGGAGCCGCTCGTCGCGCTCGCCGCCCCGACTGGCAAGGCCGCCGCGCGCCTCGAAGAGGCGGTCCACGACGAGGCCGCCCGCCTCGACGTACCGGACGCGATCCGGACCTACCTGCTCGAGCTCAAGGCCTCGACGCTCCACCGTCTCCTGGGCTGGCGCCCCGACAGCCACAGCCGCTTCCGCCACGACCGCGCCAACCGCCTGCCCCACGACGTCGTCATCGTCGACGAGACCTCGATGGTCTCCCTCTCCCTCATGGCCCGCCTCGTCGAGGCGGTCCGTCCGCAGGCCCGCCTCGTCCTCGTCGGCGACCCCGGCCAGCTGACTTCGATCGAGGCGGGGGCCGTCCTGGGCGACATCGTCGGGCCGACGACGGAGCGGCTGCTCATGGACTCGGCGGCGCGCGGCCGACTCGCGCTCGTCACCGGCCTCGATGTTCCCGCCGATGACCCGCACTCGGGCGCGGCGGTGGGCGACGGCATCGTCGTCCTCGACCGGGTGCACCGCTTCGGCGGCGGCATCGCCACAGTGGCCGACGCGATCCGCCGCGGCGACGCCGACGCCGTAATCGAGACCCTCGCCGCGGCACCCGAGGGCGTTACGTGGATCGACGAAGACGTTGCCGACGCCTCCGCGGAGACGCTCGCCCCGGTGCGCGACGGCGCCGTCGCCGCAGGCTGCGCGGTCACCGAAGCGGCGCAGGAGGGCGATGCCCGCCGCGCGATCGAGTCCCTCGCCACCTTCCGCATCCTCTGCGCCCACCGTCGCGGCGCCCACGGCGTCGCGACCTGGATGGACCGCATCGAGCGGTGGCTCGCGGCCGAGATCCCCGCCTTCGGCGCCGAGGGCGAGTGGTACGCGGGCCGCCCGCTGCTGGTGACGGAGAACGACTACGGCCTACGGCTCTACAACGGAGATACGGGCGTCGTTGTGGCGAACCAGGCGAGAGGCGTGAGCGCGGCTTTCGAACGGCGCGGAGAGATCGTCGAGTACAGCCCCTCGCGCCTCGGCGCCGTCGACACCATCTACGCGATGACGATCCACAAGAGCCAGGGTTCGCAGTTCGACACCGCTGCCGTTCTGCTCCCCGACCCAACCTCTCACCTCCTGACCAGGGAGTTGCTCTACACGGCGGTCACCCGGGCGCGCGACCGCCTGATCGCTGTAGGGACCGAGGCGACAATCCGCGCCGCGATCGGCCGGCCCGTGGCGCGGGCTTCGGGACTAGGAGGGCGGTTGTGGAATTGAGTGCGTCCACCTCTCCCACGGGAACGCTACGCCATTAGTTGCTCCCGCCATTCACGTAGGGTGGTCTCGGCTCGCGCGGGCGTGCCAAACCCGAAAGGCAGTGCGCCGAGAACGAGTCGAACACGGCGGCGACCCGAGGCCAGCGTGGCGACGGCAGTGGGTGACGGCGCATCGGACTTCCCAAGATGCGGATACCGGAGGACGCTATCCACGCGATCGACGTCGGCAGGTTCTTCACGGAATCGGTCTGGCCCATGAACGGCCATTCCGTGCCCTGCTGCATCCCGGATACGAGGTGCGCAAAGGCCCCTGCCACGGCGCGGACGTACCAATCGCGGAGTCCCGATGGGCCGGGCGCGTGCCGACGAGCGGCAACGCGAGCGCGAGTGGCGAGTCTTTCGGGGGCGCTATCGCCGCCGCGACGGGCGCCGGATCCGCGTTCGGCCATGGCCGCCGTCCTCTCCGAACGCCGTCAGCTGCACCAGCTCGCGCTCGGCGAGGAGCGCCGTCCCCGCGACCGCCGGTGTCGCGAACTGCGCAGAGCGGCCGAGGCCGATCCCGTCGCGCTCGCCCAGGCGCGCGTGGAGAACCTGGGCTACGAACGCGTCGGCCTCCTCGGGCGAGGGCGCCGCGTGGTTGGTCGCCTCGAGCGCGTCGAGCGCGTAGCCCTGAAGCAGCGGCGCGTGGAGCGCGGCGAAGACGTCGGGTCGGCTGGCGTGGTCGAGCACGACGCAGCGCCCGCCGATCGCCGCGAGGGCGCCGAGCTGGCCGGCGTGGAGGCGGACGGCGCCGATCATGTCGTCCAGCGACGAGCGGCGGTGCTCGTAGATGTCGTGCATCGCGCCGGTCGGTGACGCGGCGCTCATGCGGTCGGACTTCGCCGCGACCTCGGCCCAGACCTCGCCCTGGTCGGCGCGCATGGCGTGGCCCTGCGCCACGCTGGCTCGCAGCGCCGCGCTCTTCTGGCGCCGCAGCTGCGGGTAGGCCGCCTGCGGCGCCGGGGACAGCGCCTCGGCGTGGCGGGTGCCGTCCCAGCGGCCGTGCTCGACACAGCTGACCGGGACGGTGAGCTTCGCGCCGGCGGGCACGAGGACCGAGACGTCGAAGGTGCGGTTCTGCTGGGCGCCGAGGACCTCCTCGCCCTCGTAGAGCAGGACGGGCAGGTCGGTCGGGTTGGTGACGACGAGGTCGTTGACCGAGGCGTGCCCGGCGGTCTCGGCGACGGTCGCGCCGAGCGGCGCGGCCTGCGCGAACGAGCGGTAGGCCAGCCGCGGCTCGGGGCCGAAGATCGGGAAGACGGCCAGCGGGCCGGCGACGTCGGCCTCGCCGAGCCGCAGCGGCGCCTCGAGGTAGTCGATCGTGGTGGGGGCAAGGGCGGGTGTGGTCATCGGCGTTCTCCTTCCAGTTCGTTCAGGCGGTCGGACGCGTCGGTCTCCTCGCCGCCGCGCTGCTCGAGCTCGACGGCGCGCGCGTAGGCGGTGCGGGCCTCGGCGGGGTCGCCGAGCGCCTCGCAGGCCTGGCCGAGGAAGCACCACGCCCAGCCGTTCGCGGGCGACAGCTCGGTGTAGAAGCGCAGGTGGCCGTACGCCTCGCGCGGGCGGTCGAGCGCGAGCAGCGTGTAGCCGAGCCCGTAGTGCGCCATCTGGTCGCCGCACTCCAGGCACTGACGCCACAGGGTCAGTGCCTCGTCGCCCTCGGCGGACACCGCGGCGGTGAAGAAGCAGCGGTTGGTGGTCGGCTCGTCGAGCAGCGCCGCCTGCGTGGCCAGGATGATCGCGCCGGCGGTCGCGTTCGTCAGCCCGAACAGCGGGGCGTCGAAGCGCGGTCCGCGCCACAGCGCGCCGTGCGCCTCGGGGTTGAACGCGCGCACGCCGTGGACGCAGAAGCCGACGATCCGGCGGCCCCCGGGGCGGTCGAGCATCCAGGCGAACTGCTCGCTGACGGGGCGAAACTGCCCGGACGGGTGGCCGTCGCAGACGCGCCCGTACTCGAGGGCGATGAGCCAGTCGAGGTCGGGGTCGCGGTTGATGAAGAGCGGGGCGCCGGGCACGATCATGAGGTCGCGCCGCGGCTCCGGTTTCTGACACGCGGCGGTTAGAGGTGCGCGAGGCGCGCCATCTCGTCGACGGTGCGCGTCAGTTCGCCGGCGAGCTCGCCGGGACGCCGGCGCGCGAACGCCGCGGCCAGCGACCGGTAGTACCACAGCTGGTCGGGGCCGCTGCCGGTACGGAACCGCTCCCACAGCGCGTCGCCGTGCAGGCGCAGGTCGAAGACGATCGCGCGCGCGTTGTGCAGCTTGTCGGCCAGGGAGACCAGCAGCGCGCCATCGGGCAGGTCGGGGTCGTCGAGATGGGCGATGTAGCGCTGCTTGCGCTCCGGCCACGGCTCCTTGTCCTCCGCGAGCGTGTCGCTGCACGCCGCGACGATGCCGGCGACACCGTCGCCGAACTGCCGGCGGATCCGCTCGAGCGTCGCTTGTCCGCCGGCGTCCTCGGCGGCGTCGTGGAGCAGCGCGGCGATCGCCTCCTGCTCGCTGCCGCCGGCGTCGAGGACCAGCGAGGCGACCGCGAGCAGGTGCGAGAGATAGGGGATCTCGGTGCCCTTGCGGACCTGGCCGGCGTGCAGCTCGCGCGCCAGCTCGACCGCCTCGCTGAATGCGGGCGAGAGCCCCTCAGGCACCGCCCGCCCTCCGCTGCAGCTCGAGCAGCACGCTCCAGACCCTGCCATACATACGCGCGCGAGCGCCGCCCTGGCGCGCGGCGACAGCGTCCTTGAAGTTGGGATAGTCGATCTCACCGGCCATGACCTCGAGCGCGTAGGCCCACTCGCGACGGTCGACACGCGCCCGCCACGCATAGTCGGCGGACGGGTCATGCCACGGCCGCAGGTCGGGCAGCAGCTCGCGCAGGCGGTCGAGGTCGACGCGCACGCGCGCGCGGACGAGGACGTAGGACGCGTCGTCGCGATCGCTCACGACGCTGTAGAAGCCGCGTGTCGAGAAGACCCAGATGCCTTGTTGGTCGCTCCGGCCGTGTCTGATCTGACGCGTCAGAAGCCGGGCGCCGAGGTCGCCTTCGCCGTGTCGCTGCGGTGCTTAACCCCTGGCTCTAAGACCTTCCACGCGTTTTGCCGATAGCCGGTGCATGGCGTCCGTCCGGGAGGCAGCATCGAACCGCGCGAGTCGTTCCCGACGCGCGCCATTGCAACCACGAGCGCTTCGGACCGCCTGCAGCGCGCTTGTCGTGTTCGTTCTCGTGGGGCTTTGTTCCAGCCCGCCGGCGGGGGCCGCGACGACCGTTGCCGGCGGAACGCTTACGAGCGATGTGACGTGGTCGGTTGGTGGTAGTCCGTATGTGCTTGGGGGGCAGGTGGAGATTCCGCCGGGGGTGCGGTTGACGATCGATCCGGGCGTGGAGGTGCGTACGGACGGCAGTTGGTCGGGGGCGATGTTCCACTTGGGTGGTCAGCTGGTCGCGCAGGGGTCCTCGGGCGATCCTGTGAGGTTTTCCGGTGGGGGGCACGCGTTGATCGACTCGTCGTCGAGTCCGGCGGGGAGCAGGGCCTCGCTGTCGCACACGGTCATCTCGGGTGTCGCGTCGCTGTGGCCGGCGACCGGTTACACGACGTACGCCTCGTTTGACTTGACCGATTCGGAGGTCTCCGACGTGGCCGGCTACAGCTACGTCTGGTATCCGAAGGCCGACGTCCACGTCGAGCGGAACACGTTTCGCGACGCTGCGGGCTTCAGCGTCGGGACGAGCGACGCGACGGTGTGGTTTCGCCAGAACGTCTTCGTCGGTCGCGCGCGCCAGAACCCTGGCTGCGACGGCGCCTGGATCTGCAACTGGGCGGCCTACAACGGGACCACGACGCAGGTTCACGCCAACAACTTCGCCCGCAGCTCAGGGCCGGTGCTGTCGCTGCCGACCGGCTACACGAGCGCGGCGATCGACGCGACCAGCAACTACTGGGGCTCGATGGGCCTCGCCGACGTCGCCGGCGTGGTCCTTGACGCCAACGACACGTTCTCGCGCGCGCGAGTCGTCGTGCTCGATCCGTTGCTTTCCGAGCCCGATCCGTTTGCGCCGCCCGCGCCGGCGCCCGGCGCCCCGTCGGTCGCCGGTGTCCCGACCGGCACGACGTCGTCGATGGCGGCGACGATCACGTTGTCGGGCGAGATCGGCGCCACCTTCTCGTGCTCGCTGGACGGCGCCAGCTACACGGCGTGCTCGAGCCCGGTCGGGCTGACCGGGCTGTCGGATGGCACCCACAGCTTCAGCGTCATCCAGTCCGACCGCCTCGGCGCCGCCAGCGAGCCGACCACCTCAACGTGGACCATCGACGCCACCGCCCCCCAAACAACGATCGTCTCTGGCCCGTCTGGCCCCGTTCGTGATGGGTCGCCGAGGTTTGGGTTCATCTCGTCGGAGGATGGTTCGTCGTTTGAGTGCAGGCTCGACACACGTGATTGGTCGTCGTGCTCGTCGCCGAAGAGCTACAGCGCCCTGACCGATGGTTCGCACACCTTCGCGGTCCGTGCGACCGATTCCCTCGGCAACACCGACGCGACCGCGCCGACGCGGACCTTCACGGTCGACACGGTGGCCCCGCAGACGACGATCGGGTCTGGGCCGTCAGGGCCGACTGGCGACGCGTCGCCGATGTTTGACTTCTCCTCGTCTGAGGATGGTTCGTCGTTTGAGTGCAGGCTCGACACGGGCGATTGGTCGTCGTGTTCGTCGCCGACGAGCTACAGCGCCTTGAGCGACGGGTCGCACACCTTCGCGGTCCGGGCCAGCGATCGCGTCGGCAACACCGACGCGACCGAGGCGACGCGGACCTTCACGGTCGACACGGTGGCCCCGCAGACGACGATCGGGTCTGGGCCGTCAGGGCCGACACGCGACGCGTCGCCGACGTTCGCCTTCTCCTCCTCGGAAGATGGCTCCTCGTTCGAGTGCCAGCTGGAGAACCTCGGGGGCGCAGCGGCCAGCTGGACGGCATGCCCATCGCGACACGTGCTCACCGGTCTGAGCGACGGCGAGTACATCCTGGAGGTTCGCGCTACGGACTCGGCTTCGAACACCGATCCGAACGTGGCGTCCCGGCGCTTCACGGTCGACACGGTGGCGCCGGAGACGACGATCGTCTCAGGTCCGTCGGGGCTGACGCGCGATCCATCGCCGAGGTTCGAGTTTGGCTCATCGGAGGCCGGTGGGTCGTTTGAGTGCAGGCTCGACGCCGGGGACTGGTCGGCGTGCTCGTGGTCGACCCGCTACATCGGGTTGAGCGATGGCCCGCATACCTTCGCGGTGCGCGCCAGCGATCCGGCCGGCAACACCGACGAGATCGAGGCGACACAATCGTTCACGGTCGACACCCTGCCGCCTCAGACGACGATCGTCTCGGGGCCATCGGGACCGACGCGTGATAGGTCGCCGGTCTTCGAGTTGACCTCGTCGGAGGAGGGTTCGTCATTCCGGTGCCGACTCGACGGCCCAGGGGCCGTCGACGGTAGCTGGACCACATGCTCGTCGCGGCCGACGTTCAGCGGCTTGGCAGACGGGCCGTACACATTGATGGCCGTTGCCACCGACCCGGTTGGTTGGTCCGACGCAACGGAGGCGACCCGAACCTTCACCATCGACACCGTCGCGCCGCAGACAACGATCGTCTCCGGTCCGTCGGGTCCGACGCACGACGCCTCGCCGACGTTCGAGTTCAGTTCGTCGGAGGAGGGTTCGTCGTTCGAGTGCCGGCTCGACACGGCCGACTGGTCGCCGTGCTCGCCCTCGAAGAGCTACAGCGGGTTGAGCGACGGGTCGCACAGCTTCGCCGTCCGCGCCAGCGACGAAGCCGGCAATACCGACGCCACCGAGAAGATGCGGACCTTCACGGTCGACACGGTGGCCCCGCAGACGACCATCGTCTCGGGACCGTCGGGGCCGACGCGCGACTCGTCGCTGACCTTCACCTTCTCCTCGTCTGAGGACGGTTCGTCGTTCGAATGTCGCCTGGATGGACCAGGGGACACGGCCGGCGACTGGAGGACGTGTCCGTCGCCGCCGGTCTTCAATCTGGCGGAGGGGGCGTACACGTTGCGCGTCCGCGCTTCCGACGCAGCTTCGAACGGCGACCCGACGGGCGCGACGCGGACGTTCACGATCGACAGAACTGCTCCGGAGCCGCCAGCCATCTTGTCGCCAGCTCAGGATGGCTGGGCCCGCAGCGCATCGGTGGCCCTCGAGGGCACCGCTGAGCCCGGCTCGACGATCGAGATCTTCGATGGGGCGTCGTCGATCGGTGACGCGCTTGCGGATGACGGCGGCCGGTGGACCAAGAACGTCACAGGCCTCGCCGACGGAACACACAGCTTTGGCGCGCGGGCTACTGACCAGGCGGGCAATACCTCCCGCTCGTCGGCCAGTCGCATGGTCGGCGTCGACACGACTGAGCCGCAGACCCACCTGTTCTCGGGGCCCGGCGCGACCGTCCACGGCAGCACGGTGACCTTCCAGTTCGACTCGGGCTCGGCTGACTCATTCGAGTGCCGCCTCGACGGCCCCGGCTCAGCAGTCGGAGCGTGGACGACATGCATCTCACCCAACCGCTACGACTCGTTGGGCAGCGGTTCTTACCGGTTCCACGTCCGCGCCACGGATTCGGTCGGTAACACGGAGACGAGCGGACCTTCGTACGAGTTCACGATCGCGCCGCCCGCGCCCGATTCTCCGCACCCCGGCACAGCCCCCGCCGCTCAGCCACCGACGACGACGCCGACACGACCGGCGGCGCCCAAGGTCCCCGAGCCAACCAGTGATGACTCAGGGCGGATCGGTCAGCGGGCGGTCACTCAGGCACAAGCGACGTGGACGTCGATCCTCCAGGACGACAAGACGAGCGAGCGTCTGGCGACTCGCGGCGCCGTTCTTCCGTTCGCTGCGCCGTCTCCTGGTGTCCTTGTCGTTGAGCTCCTCGCGCCCGGTGCGGCAGGGACTAGGGCCGCGGCAAGCGAGGTCATCAAGATCGCTGCAACGCGCAAAACGCTCGTGCAGGCCGGAAACGCTTCGATTCGCCTCAGGCTGAACGTTGCCGGCAGGCGCTTGCTGGGCAGGGCCCGCCGACTTCGCGTGACGCTTCGCGTGACGTTCACGCCAGAGGGCAGCCCGCCTCAGCGCCTGAGTCGCAGGGTCACGCTTCGAAAGCGTGAGACGGCCGGGTCGTCTGGTCGCTGATAGCTGCGGCGGCGTCAGCCGAACAGGTCCGCCACCCGCCGGCTCATCGCCGCATTCGACGTGTTGAACCGCGCGCATAGCCGCTCCACGTTCCCACCAACGTGCGCGTGCTCACGCACCACGAGCCACGCCGGCATCAGCAGCGCCGCCGCGAAGCGGCTCGCCTCCTCCTCGATGTCGTCCGCATCCGGCTCGGGCGTCTCGTCGACGGAGGGGCGGCGGCAGAAGAGCGAGCGCTGGCCGTCGCGGTGCAGCTCCCAGTGGCCGAGCTCGTGGCCGATCGTGAAGCGGCGGCGCGGCGGCCACTGGCGCGCCTCGTCGGCGTTGACCCAGATCTCGCCGCGGGCGGGGAGGAGGAGGCCGGAGAGCGTCTGGCCGGGCCCGAGCGGCGGGGCGCCGGGCGCCACGGTCATGTCGTCGACGTCGCGGACGAGCAGGCCGTAGACGCTGTCGGCGATGTCCTCGACCGGGACGGGCAGCGACTCGCCGTCCCACAGCCACGACGGCAGCTTGGCGAGCACCTGCTCGGCATGCTCCTCCGCCCGGTCCATCAGCGTTCGATGCTAGCCAAGGTCGAGCAGCCGCACGAGGCGCTCGACCGTCCGGCGCGGGCCGCGCCGCGCCCGTCGGCCGGCCAGGCGCCGGCGCAGCGCCGCAGCGAGCTCGAGGTCGCCGACGTCGATCGCGAAGGCGAGGACCCGGTAGGGGTTGGGGCGGTGGCGCATGACGTTCAGGAGGTCGGTGCGTCGTCCGGTCTTCTGACGCCGCGGAAGAGCTCGTCGACCTCGTCCCAGGGCTCGTCGGAGCGGCGCGGGGCGGCCGGCGCTGCGGACTTGGTCTCCATGAAGTCGGGGTCGGGCATCGCAGTGCGAGCGAACGCCGCCCGGGCGCCGGCCTCGCCGGGTCGCGGCGCGAACCCTCGGGCCGCCGCGCGCAGCGCGTCGCGGGTCGTCCCGGTCAACGAGGCGAGCGCGTCGAGCACGCGGTCAGACACGCCGGCCGGCTCGAGCAGGCCCTGCTCCATCGCGTGGTAGTAGCTCTCGACCTTCGCCTCGCGCCCGGGCACGCCGAGCGCGGCGGCGAGTCGGGCGACCAGCTCGCTGCGCTTCAGCCGCGCGCTGTGGCGCAGTCGTGGCAAGAGAACCGGCCAGGTGCCCGCCACGCCCTCGAGCGACTCGGTGAGGTCATCGACGAGGTGGCGCGCCGGCGACTGCGCGTAGGCGGCGGCGTCGAACGACCGGCGCGGCGCGCGCTCCAGGTACGCGTCGATCAGCGCCTCGAGCTCGCGCCGGTCGGTCCCGGCGACCTGCTCCAGGTAGGCCTGCGGTCGCGTAGAGCGATCCGCCTCGAAGTCCTCGATGAACCGCCGCAACAGGCGCTCGACGTCGGGCATCTGGTCAGCCATTGTCACCCTCGAGCCGCCGCCTCAGCTCCGTCCGGAAGCGGCGCACGATCTGGTAGGCGTTGTCGGGCGTCATGCCCGGGACCTCGGCGCACGCCTCGGCGGCCGAGCGGTCCTCGAAGACGATGATCTCGACGACGCGGCGGTGTTCGTCGCGCAGTTCGGCGAGCAGGCCCTCGAGGATCATCTGGACCTCGACGTAGCCGGCGTCGTCGGCGACCGCCGGCCCGGCGCCGCGGCCCTCGTCGTCACAGCGCTCGAGAGGTGTCTGGTCGACTTCGCGCTCGCGCGCGCGATAGAAGTCGGCGACGCGGCGCTTGAGGATGGTCTGCAGCCACGAGCGGAACTCGCCGATTGACTCGCCGGCGAAGCTCGAGCGGATGGCGTCGGCGATCACGTCGCCGGTGACGTCCTCTACGGCGTGCGCGGGGAGTTTCTGGCTCACCCGCGACTCGACGATGTCCCAGTAGCCGAAAACGAGGATCTGCAGCGACAGGCGCGCGGCGTCGGTAGCGCCGGCCTCGCGCGCCGCGCGCATGTAGGCGATCAGCTCGTCGTCCGTGCGGGCGGCGAGCTCGTGTTGGTTGAGTCGGCGGAACGGGGGCAGGACCGGAGGGTCGGCTAATTCGTCGCGGATCTGACGTGGAAGGCTCGCACGAATTTCCAGAGAGGCTCGTACCGATCTGGAATGCTCCGTGGTCAGCGGATGACTCCGGTTTGCACCCGATTTCGCGATGGTCGCCGATGGCTCCGTTGGCGACATGCGATCGCAGTGATCGCGACGGCATCGGCAGTTGTCGGCGCCTCTGGCACGAACGCCGCCGGCGCCGGTGTTGTCCTCGGATCGCCCAGCTACGTCACCGGCGGCAGCGGCTTCGGTGAGACTGCACCATCCCTGATCTCAAACGGCGGCGTGCCGAGCGGCGTCGTCACCCACATTCGCTGGCGTGGCTGGGGGAAGGCGACAGCAACGGCATCGGGGCGCGCCTCGATCTACAAGCCGCAGGGCGGCTACTTCCCACCTGTGAGGGTCCCGCTGCGGGCGACGAACATCGGCCACTGCCCGGGGCAATCGGCGCGCGCGTACACGACCCTCTTCATCCGCGTGCCGCCTTGGCCGGGGGGACCGCTCGGTTCGTGGTTCAAGTGGAGCGGGTCCCGCAACCTCTGCGATTACTCCGACGAGGATCCGCGATACAAGAAGCACTGGCCGGGCGACTGCGGGAGCATCGGCCCGAACTACCGCCCGGGCGACGCCTTTGACATCAGCTCCTACCGGGTCGGTTGCCGGCGAGCCCGCCGACTTGCACGGGCTTCCCGCGGCAAGATTCCGCTCGGCCCATCCGCATGCACGCGCCAAGGCTGCGCCAGAGCGGTCGGCGCTTTTCGGTGTCATTGGCAGAGGATTCACCCGGACGAGACCGCGCCGGTCGACACGGCGGAGTACCCCGCTGAACGTGTCGACTGCACGCGGGGCGGCGCAACGGTGACGTGGTGGTTCGTCCAGCGATCCGGATGAGCCGACGCGCGTCAGAACGCGGGTCGCGGCGGCGACTCCAGCGGCATGAAGCTGCTGTCCCACTGGTCCGACGGATCCGCCGTCGACGCCGTCCTGCTCGTCCGCGACGTCGAGCGGCGCCACAAGCGCGACGGCTCGCCGTTCCTGCGTTTCACCCTCGCCGACCGGTCGGGCAGCGTGCCCGCGGTGCTCTGGGATGCGGGCGGATCGCCGGCGGTCGAGCGCGGCGACGCCGTGCGGGTGGCCGGGCGCCTCGACGAGCACCCGCGCTACGGGCGCCAGGTGACGATCGACGCGCTGTCGCGGCCGGCCGCGGAGGCGGTCCCGTGGGCCGAGCTCCTCGACGGCCCGGCGCGGCCGGTCAGCGAGCTGTGCGAGGACCTCGAGCGGCTCATCGCCTCGATGCAAGACCCGCACCTCTCGCTGCTCCTCGCCGCGCTGCTCGATCCGGACACCCCGACGGGCCTCGCCTACCGATGCGCGCCGGCGGCCAAGTTCAACCACCACGCGTACGCGAGCGGGCTGCTCGAGCACAGCGTCGGCGTCGCCCAGCTCGTCAGCGCGGCGGCCGTCATGTTCGGCGGCATCGACCGCGACCTGGCGGTCTGTGGCGCGCTGCTGCACGACATCGGCAAGCTCGAGGCCTACGCGTCCGACAACGGCTGCGCCGACCTGACCGACGCCGGCAAGCTCGAGGGCGAGATCCCGCTCGGCTACTACCGCGTGCGCCGCGAGATCGAGGCGATCGCCGGCTTCCCGGCCGACCTGGCCCGGGCGCTGCTGCACGTCATCCTCGCCCACCACGGCTGCCTCGAGCACGGGAGCCCGGTCGCCCCCGGGACGCGCGAGGCCGCGCTCGTCCACGCGATCGACAACCTCAGCGGCCAGCTCGGCGCCTTCGACCGCCTCGAGAAGGCGACGGCGCCCGGCGAGCGCTGGTCGCGCTACGACCGCGTGCTCGGCGGCGCCGCGTTCTTCGCGGGCCGCTGATGGCGTTCGAAGAGGATCCGGTCATGCGCCGGCTCGCGATCGAGTCCGCCGCGGCGAGGATGCCTGAGGAATTGCCCGCACCGGCTCCGTCTCGCAGCGAGCCGGGTGTGCCGGAGCCGGTCAAGCGCGTGTTGAAGATCGGCGTGGCGCTCGGGCTCATTCACGAGCTCACCGGGTGGTCGCCGCCGGGGCCGTTCGGCCGCTGACCGTCAGACCGTCGCCCTACGCGTCCATCGCTCGACGAACGCGCGCTGCTCGGCGGTCTCCGGCGAGGTGAGGTCCGCGTCGGCGCAGCCGGACCGCAACTCGCGCAGTCGGCGCAGCGCGTCGGAGCCCGGGATGCCCTGCTCGACCAGCAGGCAGCCGACCACCGTGCCCGTCCGCCCGAGCCCGTAGCGGCAATGGACGTAGACGACGTCGCCGCTCGTCAGGTCGGCGAGGATCTCGCGCATCTCGTCGTCGCTCGGGACATCGAGGTCGTCGATCGGCCGCCTGACGTACCCGGCGCGAGGGTCGAGCTCGCGCAGCACGCCCTCGTAGCTGTCGCCATACGCGGTGAGGTCGACGAAGCGCCGGACTCCGGCGTCGAGCAGTCGCTGCAGGCCGCCTCGCAGCCCGGGCGGGAAGGCCTCGACCAGGTCGGGGTGCGGTCCGGCCAGGACGCTGTCGGCCACCGCCCAGTAGGTGTTGGCCGGGATCGACACCGGCCGCCGATGGTAGGCGCTCAGCCGCGCCGCTCGAGCTCGCGCCGCAGCTCGCGAACCCTCGTCGCGCACGGCGAAGATCGCGGTGACGATCGCGTCGGCGGCCGCGGCGATGACCTCGGCGGATCCGTCGCGGCCACGGTTGGCGACGTCTCGGGGTAGGTCGGCGTCAGCTCGAGGACGTGTCCGACGAACGACACGAACCAGACGACGGCCAGGATCACCAGCCCGACGAGGAGCAGGAGGAAGAAGATCGCCAGGCAACCGCCCGGCTCGTCGCCCCGGGAGTCGCGCGCCATCAAGTCCGTAGGTCGCACGCAGGCGTGGTGATCTGACAGACATTGCTGGTCTAGACCAGTCGTGCTACCGTCCCGCGCCGCGAGCCCACCAGAAGAAACTCGGAGGAGAGCCCGGGACATGCTTTCTCGCACGCCAGCAGTCGCGCTGATCGCAGCGCTGACCCTCACCCTCGCCGCCTGCGGCGGCTCGGACAACGAATCGAAGAGCGGCGGCGGCGGCAAGATCGCCCTGCTGCTGCCGGAGTCCAAGACGACGCGCTACGACCAACAGGACAAGCCCAACTTCATCGACAAGGTCCGGCAGCTCTGCTCGGGCTGC
Organism: Solirubrobacteraceae bacterium; assembly: GCA_036506755.1. Taxonomy (GTDB): domain Bacteria; phylum Actinomycetota; class Thermoleophilia; order Solirubrobacterales; family Solirubrobacteraceae; genus DASXRF01. The sequence continues at coordinate 19,199 of DASXRF010000189.1, forward strand.
GAGGTCATCTACTCGAACGCCGACCAGGACGTCTCCAAGCAGCAGTCGCAGGCCGAGGCGGCGCTGACCGCAGGCGCGAAGGTGCTCGTGCTCGACGCGGTCGACGTCAAGGCGGCGGCCGCAATCGTCCGCCGCGCCAAGCAGTCCAACGTGCCCGTGATCAGCTACGGGCGCCTGGTCGCCGGCGCGCCGCTGGACTACTACGTCTCGATCGACCCGTTCAAGGTCGGCCAGCAGCAGGCCAACAGCCTGGTCGACAAGCTCGGCGGCAAGGCCGGCGCGCGCGTGATCATGATCAACGGCTCGCCCACGGACTCGAACTCGGCGCCGTACAAGAACGGTGCGCTCAGCGTCTTCAAGAAGGAGGGCGTCAAGGTCGTCAAGAGCTACGACACGCCCGACTGGAGCCCGGACAAGGCGCAGACCGAGATGGACCAGGCGATCAGCAGCCTGGGCAAGAACGGCTTCGACGCCGTCTACGTGGCCAACGACGGCATGGCGACCGGGGCGATCGCCGCGATGAAGGGCGCGCGAATCGACCCGGCGAGCAAGCCGGTGACCGGGCAGGACGCCGAGCTGGCCGGGGTGCAGCGCGTGCTCGCCGGCGAGCAGCTCATGACGGTCTACCAGCCGATCCGCAAGATCGCCGAGACGGCGGCCGAGCTCGCGGTGCCGCTGGCCAAGGGCTCCAAGCCGTCCGCCGGCCTGACGCCGGCGAGCGTCGACAACGGCGCCGGCAAGGTGCCGTCCGCGCTGCTCGACACGATCGCCATCACCAAGGACAACGTGAAGAGCACGGTGGTCAAGGACGGCTTCCTGAAGAAGAGCGACATCTGCCGCGGCCGCTACCAGGACGCCTGCCAGTCGGCCGGGCTGGGCGCCTGAGCCATGGCGGCCGGGCGCCTCATGGCCGCCGAGATGGGCGACCAGCCGGACGTGCTCGCCCGGCTGGTCGCCCGGCGCAGCGAGATCGCGAACGCGGTCGGCGACCTCGTCCCCGACGACCTCGCGGGCATCGTCATCGTCGCCCGCGGGTCGTCGGACTACGCCGCGGTCTACGGCCGCTACCAGCTCGAGCTCCGCTCGCGAAGGCCGGTCACGCTGGCGGCGCCCAGCCTCGTCACCCACTACGGGGCGCGCACGCGCTTCGACGACTGGCTGGCGGTCGCCGTCAGCCAGTCCGGCCGCACGCCCGAGATCACGGAGGTGCTGGCCGCGATGGGCAGGGGCGGCGCGCGCACGCTGGCGATCACGAACGGCGCCGACAGCCCGCTGGCAAACGCGGCCGACTGGACGCTCGAGCTGCAGGCGGGCGAGGAGCGCGCGGTGCCGGCGACCAAGACGTTCACCGCCCAGCTCGCCGCGGTGGCGCTGCTCGCCGAGGCGCTGGGAGGGGATCCCTCGGACTGGACCGAAGCGGTCAGCGCGGTCCGCGACGTCCTCGCCGACGACGACAGACCGCATGCCGCGGCAAACCGCCTCGACGGCGCCGACCGGCTCGTCACGATCGGGCGCGGCCACCTCTTCGCGGTCGCGCTCGAGGTCGCGCTCAAGGCCCGCGAGACGACCGGGATCCTCGCCGAGGGCTGGTCGTCGTCGGACTACCGCCACGGCCCGATCGCCGCGAGCGGCCACAGCGTCCCCGCGGTCGCCGTGCACGCTGCCGGGCCGACGCAGGACGACGTGCGCGAGCTCGTCGCCACGCTGCGCGAACGGGGATCGCTGATCGTCGAGATCGCGGACGACCCGACCGCCGACCTGCCGATCCCGTCCGGGCTGCCCGAGGCGCTGGCCGTGCTGCCGGCCGCGGTGCGCGCGCAGCAGCTCGCGCTCGCGCTGTCGCTGAGCCGCGGCCTGGACCCGGACACGCCGGCCGGGCTGAGCAAGGTCACGGCCACCTAGTGGACCCGTCCGCAAGTCCGACGGGTTTCGGACGCCGCTGGCGGCCGCCTGACTTACCAACGGGCCCACTAAGCCGCATGGCACTCCTCGCCCCCGACGAGCGTCCGCGCCACGTGCAGGCTCTCGTCGAGGACGGCGAGGTGCGCCGGCGTGCCCGGGCCGAGCCGTCCGAGGTCGGCGCGCTTCAGCAGCCGCGCGGGCGCGCGCGTGGCCGCGTGGACGGCCTCGCCGAGCTCGACGCCGAGCTGCACGAGGTTGCGGACCGCCTGGTCCATCGTCAGCACGGCGCCGGCCAGGCGCCCGTCGGCGAGCCGGGCCTGGCCGCCGTCGACGAGCACGGTGCGATCGCCGAGCCGGTAGCGCCCGGGACCGAGGCCGGTGGCCTCGATCGCGTCGGTGACCAGGCAGAAGCGCTCGCCCGTCAGGCGGCACGCGGCGAGCGCGGCCTCCGGGGCGAGGTGGACGAGGTCGACGATCGCCATGACGGTGACGCCCCCGCGGACGAGCGCGACGCCGGCGAGCCCGGGATCGCGCGGGCTCCAGCGCCGCTGGGCGTTGTAGACGTGCGTGACCGCGCGGGCGCCGCGGTTGTAGGCGGCGTGCGCGGCGGCGGCGTCGGCGTCGGAGTGCCCGCAGGAGACGACGACCCCGCGCGCGGTCAGGCGCTCGACGAGCTCGAGCGCCCCCGGCAGCTCGGGGGCGAGCGTGACCATGGTGACCGGCCCGGCGTCGCACAGCCGCCCGGCGACCTCGACGTCGGGCGCCAGCAGATGGGCGGGGTCGTGCGCGCCGACCCAGCGCTCGCTGATGAAGGGTCCCTCGAGATGGACGCCGATCGGCCGCGGGCCGGCCAGGCCGTCGAGCGCGGCCACCTGTGCCAGCGCGGCCGCGTAGCGGTCGACGGGCGACGTGATGAACGTCGGTTGGTAGGCGACCACGCCGGTCGCCGCGAGCGCCGCGCCCGCGCGCGCGTAGCCCTCCGCGTCGGCGGCGAGGAAGTCGACGCCGGCGAAGCCGTTGACGTGCGCGTCGACGAAGCCGGGCACGGCCAGCCCGGTGCGGCCGGCGGGCTGCAGGCCGACGGCGGCGACCGTCCCGTCGGCGACGCCGAGGTCGCCCTCCACGAGGTGGCCGTCCACCAGCGCCGCTTTGACTCCGAGCCGTCGCATCAGGTCTAGACCAGTGGAAGACTACCCTCGGAGCCATGGCTGACCGGCGGCTCGGCGGCGCGGCCGGGGACCTGCTGCCCGCACGGCTGAAGGCTCGCAGCCCCAAGGGCCAGGAGCTGCGCGAGATCCTGGAGACCCTGATCGCCTCGCTGGGCCCCGGCGCGCCGCTGCCCTCCGAGCGCGCGCTGGCCGAGCGCTACGGCGTCGCCCGGATGACCGTGCGCTCGATGCTCGATCGCCTGACCTCGGAGGGCCTGACCTACCGCGTCCACGGGCGCGGGACGTTCGTGGCCGAGCCCCGCGTCGCCCAGGCGATGTCGCTCAGCTCGTTCAGCGAGGACATGCTCGCGCGCGGCCTGCGCCCCGGCTCGACCGTCCTGCGTCAGGAGGTCATGCCCGCCGGCGGCGTCGTCGCCGCGCGCCTGCAGATCTCCCCGCGCGCGCGGGTGGTGCGCATCGACCGCGTGCGCACCGCCGACGGCGAGCCGCTGGCCCTCGAGCAGGCCTTCTTGCCCGCGGCGCGCTTCAAGGGCCTCGAGGGCGCCGACCTGGCGACGGGCTCGCTGTTCACGCTGCTGGAGACCCGCTGGGGCGTGCGGCTCGCCGCGGCCGACCAGCGCGTCGTCGCCGTGACCATCGACGGCGAGGAGGCCGAGCTGCTCGACGTCGCCCCCGGAGAGGCGGGCCTGCGGTTCTCCACGCTCGCCGAGGATGCCGGCGGGGACGTCGTCTTCTTCGCGACGTCCCTGTTCCGCGGCGACCGCTACGAGATCGACCTGCGCCAGCGCCGCGAGTGAGAGCGCTCCAGGCGCATCGGCGTCTTGCCGATACGCCCGAACATGGTCCAGCTTCGCCTCGCCCTCGCCGGCGCCGTGCTCGCGCTTGCCTGCGCGACGGCGACGGTCCAGCCCGCGCACGCCAGCACCTGCGCCGACTACACGACCCAGGCCGCCGCGCAGAAGGCGCACGACACGCGCGACGCCGACGGCGACGGCCTCTTCTGCGAGGCGCTGCCCTGCCCGTGCCTGACGCCCGGAGCCCCGCCGCCCGCGCCCGCCGCCCCGCCCGCCGTCACGGCGCCCGCGACCACGGTCCTCGGCGTCTCACGCGCCCTCCACCCGGTGACCAAGCGCAGCGGCTGTCGCACCCGCGGGCCGCTCCCCGATCGGGCCTGCACGCCGGGCGCCCGCTTCACCCGCGTGACCCGCAGGCAGGTCTGCTGCCCGGGCTACGCGAGGTCGGTCCGCAACGTGTCGTCGTCGACCAAGGACGCCGTCTACCGGGCGTACGGGCTCAGGAGGCACTTCGACGGCGCCAACGGCGAGGTCGACCACCTCGTCTCGCTCGAGCTCGGCGGGTCGAACGCGCGCGCCAACCTCTTCCCCGAGGCCGCGGCCCCGCGCCCCGGCTCGCACGAGAAGGATCGCCTCGAGAACGCCCTGCACCGCGAGGTCTGCGACGGGCGCATCAGCCTGAAGCGCGCCCAGCGCCTGATCGCCGGCGACTGGGTTGCGGCGTACCGCGCGCGCTTCTGACGCGTGTCATCGGACCGCAATCTGGACGGACGTCGTATCGGCGAATGCGTTCGCCGGTCCGAAAGTCCGAATGTGCCACGCCGAAAGATCGCAGCGCGCAGCCTGCGCGCGCCCGCCTGCCCGCGCCCGTCGGTGCTGGGCGGTGCCCTCGCGCTCTTCGTGCTGGCCGCGATCGCCGTCATCGGGCTCGACGGCCTGGGCAACGCGGCCGCCGCCGCCAAGCGCCTGGCCGACCTGCGCGTCACCGCCGCCAAGGCTGCCGCCGGCGACGGCCGCGTAACCGTCACCGCGACCGTGCGCAACGCCGGCCGCGCGGCCTCCCGCGCGACCGACATCGCGATCGTCCTCTCGCGCGACGCGGTCCGGGGCCCCGACGACGTCAGCCTCGTCAAGACGAAGCTCAAGGCCCTCAAGCCGCGCAAGAGCGCGACCGTGCGCCTCGCGGTCCAGCCGCCGGCCGCCGCGAGCCTCGACGCCGGCACCTGGCTGCTGCTCGCCTGCGCCGACGATCGCCGCGCCGTCAAGGAGGGCAAGGAGACCGACAACTGCCGGCGCGCGTCGTCGCTGCAGGGCACCAAGGCGGCCCCCTCCGGCCCCGCGGCCCCCGCGAGCCCCGCCGCACCGACTGCGCCCGCGAGCCCGGCGGCCCCGGCTCCAAGCGCGCCGAACACGCCGTCCACGCCGACCACCCCGTCGCCGCCCTCCACGCCGCCCGCGGACACCACGGCGCCCGAGACCCTGATCACCGACGGCCCGACCGGCACGGTCACCGCCGACTCGGTGACGTTCACCTTCACCTCCTCGGAGTCCGGCGGGCGCTTCGAGTGCCAGGTCGACCTCAACGGCTGGACGCCCTGCGCCTCCCCGCACGTCCTCAGCGACCTGCCCGGCGGCGACCGCCGCTTCGACGTGCGCGCCGTCGACGCCGCCGGCAACACCGACTCCTCGGCGGCCTCGCGCACCTGGACGCTGGTGCGCCCCGCGCCGGCGCCCGGCCCGACCGACGCCCCCGCCGCCGACCCCGAGATCGTCGCGCCGGCCGTCGACCAGGCCGCGCCGGAGAGCGTCTTCGAGGCGACCTCCTTCCTCTTCGAGGGCGCCAACCCCATCCAGGTCGGCGTCGAGCAGGGGGCGATCGCCGAGCAGCGCGTCGCCGTCCTGCGCGGCTGCGTGCGCTCGCGCCTCGACAGCCCGCTCGAGGGCGTGCGCGTGACCGTCGTCGACCACCCCGAGCTGGGACGCACGAGCACGCGCGTCGACGGGTGCTTCGACCTGGCCGTCAACGGCGGCGGCGCCGTGACGCTCGAGTTCGAGCGCGAGGGCTACGTCCCGCTGCAGCGGACGGTCGAGCCCGGCTGGGAGGACTACGACCGCGTCGAGCAGGTCGTGCTCGTCCCCTACGACGTGCAGGCCACCGAGGTCGACCTCGCCGACCCGACCGCCACCGTCCAGGTCGTGCGCGGCTCGGAGGTCTCCGACCCCGACGGCGACCGCCAGGCCACGCTCATGTTCGACGCCGGCACCGACGCGGTGATGGAGCTGCCGGACGGCTCGACGCGCCCGCTCGACCAGATGCGCGTCCGCGCGACCGAGTTCACGATCGACCCCGCCGGCGGGCCCGACCAGGGGACCGCCGCCATGCCGGGTGACCTGCCGCCGACCTCGGCCTTCACCTACGCCGCCGAGTTCAGCGTCGACCAGGCCGTCCGCGCCGGCGCGACCGAGGTCCGCTTCGACAAGCCGGTCGCCACCTACCTCGAGAACTTCCTCGACATCGACGTCGGCGAGGCGGTCCCGGCCGGCTGGTACGACCGCGAGGAGGGCGTGTGGAAGGCCGGCCGCGACGGACGCGTCATCAAGGTGCTCGCCGAGCAGGACGGCGTCGCGCAGATCGACGTCACCGGCGACGGCCAGGCCGACTCGGGCGCCGCGCTCGACGCGCTCGGCATCGACGCCGCCGAGCTGCGCCGCGTCGCCCAGCTCTACGCGCCGGGCGACGAGCTGTGGCGCATGTCGATCGACCACTTCACGCCGTGGGACTTCAACTTCCCCTACGGCCCGCCCGACGACGCCCGCCCGCCGCAGCTGCCCAAGAGCGCCGGCGGAGGCGGCGGCGGAGGCGGCGGTGGCGGCGGCGGCCCCAAGGGCGGCCCGAAGGACCCGGACTGCAACAAGACGAACTCGATCATCAGCTGCCAGCGCCAGAGCGTCGCCGAGGAGGTCCCGGTCGCCGGCGCGCCGTTCGCCCTGCGCTACGACAGCGACCGCGTCCCCGGACGCGCGGACGCCTTCAACCTCGTCGTCCCCGTCGGGCCGGCGCCGGCGTCGGCCAAGGAGATCCGCGTCACGGTGGACGTCGCCGGACGGCGCCTGGCCGCCACGCTGCCGCGGACGTCGACCCGCTGGCTGGCGACGTGGGACGGCAAGGACGGCTTCGGGCGCTCCGTGCTCGGCGAGCAGGAGGCCCACATCGAGGTCTCCTACGTCTACGCCGCCCAGTACCGCGCCTCGGCGTCGGCCTTCGCCGCCTCCTTCGGCGCCTTCTCCGGCAGCCGCGTGATCGGCGACAAGGCGCGGCGCGAGATCACCGCCTCGCAGTCGTGGACGACGACCATGGGCGGCTGGAGCCCGCGCGCGGTCGGCCTCGGCGGCTGGACCGCCACGATCCATCACGCCTACGACCCGATCGGCAAGCGGCTGCTCCTCGGCGACGGCCGCGAGGTCTCGGTCGCCGACGACGTGCGCCTCCAGCTCCTCGAGCACTTCGCCGGCCGCGACTGGAGCTCGAACGCCGAGCCGACACTCGCCCGCCAGACGACGCTCTCCGGCCCCGCCGGCCTGGCGATCGCGCCCGACGGCGCGGTGATCCTCGCCGAGCGCGACGGCCAGGACGTCCGCCGCCTGGCGTCCGACGGCTCGAAGGTCGACAACGTGATCGGCACCGGAACGGCCGGGGCGTCGGGCGACAACGGCCCGGCGGCGGAGGCGCAGGTCGCCTCGCCACAGGCGGTCGCGGTCGCCCCCGACGGCGCCGTCCTCGTGGCCGACACGATGAACAACCGCGTGCGCCGCATCGAGCCCGACGGCTCGAAGGTCACGACGATCGCCGGCGGCGGCTCGCCCGCCGACGGCCTCGGCGACGGCGGCCCGGCCACCGCGGCGCGCCTGCGCCGCCCGGCCGGCATCGTCGCGGCCGCCGACGGCGCGGTGTACGTCAGCGAGTCCGCCGGGCATCGCATCCGGCGCATCGGCCCCGACGGGGTCATCACGACCGCGGCGGGCACCGGCGTGGCCGGCCTCGGCGGCGACGGCGGGCCCGGGCTCGAGGCCGAGCTCAACGGCCCCGAGGGCATGGCGATCGACGAGAACGGTGTCCTGTACGTCGCCGACACGCGCAACGACCGCATCCGCCGGCTGCGCCCCGACGGGATCCTCGAGACGGTCGCCGGCGGCGGTGCCGCGGGCAGCGGCGCGCGCGACGGCGTGCAGGCGACGAGCGCCGTGCTCGACCGCCCGCAGAGCGTCGCCGTGACGCTCGGCGGTGAGCTGCTCATCGCCGACACCGGGCACGCCCGCGTCCGGCGCGTCAACACCGACGGCACGATCACGACCTTCGCCGGCGGCGGCACGGGCTCCACGGCGGGCGCCGCCGGCACCAGCCCCGCGGCCGTCCGCCTCGGCACGCCCGTCGCCGTCGCGGTGGCGCCCGACGGCACCGTCTACATCGTCGACGCGGACACCGCTCGCGTGCATCGCGTCGCCGCGCCGATGCAGGGCTTCGCCGACGGCGACATCCTCCTGCCGTCCTCCGACGGCAGCCAGATCTTCCAGTTCGACGCCTCCACCGGCCGCCACGAGCGCACGCTCGACGCGTTCACCCGCGTGCCCGTCTGGCGCTTCGGCTACGACGGCGACGGCCACCTGGCCTCGATCACCGACCGCGGCGGCAAGGTCACCCGGATCGAGCGCAACGCCGACGGGATCCCGACGGCCATCGTCGGCCCCCGCGGCCACCGCACGACCCTCGAGCTCGACGCCGACGGCTGGCTGCACAAGGTCACCGACGAGGCCGGGCGCGAGTCGTCGGCGACCTATCACCCCGGCGGCCTCATCGCGAGCTTCACCGACGTCGCCGGCGAGTCGTCGAGCTACACCTACGACGACGACGGGCGCGTCGTCAGCTCGCGCAACGTCGCCGGCGGCGAGTCGACCTACACGCGCAGCGAGATCGACAACGGCGTGCGGATCGTCGCGCGCGACGCCGGCGGCCGCGAGACGACGTACGAGACGACGCATCAGATCATCCCGCGCGACCCGGCCGACCCGGCTGCGGGCGGCGTCGAGGCGTCGGTCTTCGAGATCACGCTGCCGACTGGCGCCAAGCGCCGGCAGGAGACGCTCGCCGACGGCACCGTCCGCACGACGACCGAGGACGGCACGTCAACCGTCGACCACACCGCGCCCGATCCGCGCTGGGGCGTCCTCGTCGCCTCCCTCGAGCGCAGCGAGAGCCGCACGCCGGGCGGCCGCACGTCCGTGATGACGACCACCCGCACGGTCGAGCTGGCGGACGCCGCCAACCCGCTGAGCCTGACCCGCCAGGTCGACGCCAGGACCGTCAACGGCCAGACGAGCACCAGCACGTTCGACTTCGCGTCGCTGCAGCTCACCGAGCAGTCGCCTACCGGACGGCGGCGCGTGATCACGTACGGCGCTCCCGAGGAGGGCGCCGCCGCCGGGCGGCCCGCCAGCGACCGCAGCGACGACCTGCCCGCCACCACCATGACCTACGACCAGTGGGGCAGGGTCACGCGCGTCGCCCAGGGCGAGCGCGACACCGTCTACACGTACGACGCGCGCGGCCGCGTCATCCAGACGACCGACGCGACGGGCCGCACCCACCACTACGGCTACGACGACGCCGACCGGGTCGTCGACAGCCGCGCCGGCGCCGGCGGGCCGACGGTCTACGGCTACGACCCGCGCGGGATGCTCGCCGCGCTGACGACGCCCGACGGCGTCACGACGTCGCTGACGTACGACGTCTTCGGCCGGTTCGCCTCGTGGCAGAGCCCGGCGGCCGCCTCCGGCGGCGCGCTGCCGGCGGCGCGCACATGGGACTACCGCACCGACGGCTCGCTGCGGCGAAAGACCACCGAGGACGGCCGCGACATCGACTACGCCCTCGACGCCGGCGGGCGCCCGGCGAGCGTGACCACGCCCGAGGCGACCGTCGAGCGCGGCTACGCCGGCGACACGACGCGCACCGCCGCGCTGGCCCGCGTCCCCGGCTCCGGGACGGAAGAGCGCACGACGTACAGCTACGACGGCGCGCTCTCGACCGGCGAGACGGCGACGGGGTCGGCCCCGTTCTCCGTGGCCTACGCCTACAACGGCTGGGACAAGGGCATCGAGACGGCGACACTGACCAGCGGCGCGGACACCGTGACGACCGCGTACGCGCGCAACGCCGACGGCAACGGCACGCAGCTCGGCCCGTACGCGATCACCCGCGGTGGCCCGCTGGGCGCGCCCGTCTCCTACACCGCCGGCACCGACGTCCTCGCCTTCGGCTACGACGAGCTCGGGCGCCCGCATCAGCGCACGCGGACGGTCGACTCCCGCCCGGTGCACCAGCTCACCGTCGAGCACGACGCCGGCGACCGGATCACCTCGGTCACCCAGCGCGTCGGCACCGGCGCCGACGAGACGCGCACCTACGACTACGACGAGGACGGCCGGCTGACCGCGGTGCGTGACGGCGGCGGTGAGGTCGAGGCCTACGGCTACGACGCGCGCGGCAACCGGACCTCCGCCCGCCGCGGCGCCGACCCGGCCCGCACGGCGACGTACGACAGGCGCGACCGCGTCACCGCGGTCGACCTCACGCCCTACGGCTATGACGAGGCCGGACGCCTGACCTCCCGCGGCGCTGACACGTTCGCCTACGACGCCGAGGGCCGCCTGCTGCGCGCCACCGTCGGCGGCGACGCGTGGAGCTTCGCCTACGACGCGATCGGCCGCCGCGTGGCCAAGACCGGGCCGGCGGGCACGTGGGCGTACCTGTACGGCGACCCGGCCGACATCGACCGCGTCACCGCCGTGCGCGAGCCGGGCGGGACGCTGACCACCCTGCGCTACGACGAGCTCGGCAAGCCGCTGGCCATCGAGCGCGGCGGCACGCGCTACGCGGTCGCCGTCGACCAGGTCGGCACGCCCGTCGCCGTCGCCGACCCGTCAGGCGCGATCGTCAAGCGCGTCCAGCGCGACGCCTACGGCGAGCTCGTCGACGACAGCGACCCGTCGTTCTTGCTGCCGGTCGGCTTCGCCGGCGGCCTCGACGACCGCGAGCTCGGGCTCGTCCACCTCGGCGCCCGCGACTACGAGCCGGCGACCGCGCGGTTCACGACGCCGGACCCCGCCGGGTTCTCCGGCGGCCAGACCAACCTCTACGCGTACACCGGCGGCGACCCCGTCGACCGGCGCGACCCGCACGGCCTGATGGCGCAGCACGAGCTCGGGCCGGCCGACGGCGGCTGGGGCGGGCCGACCTACGTGCCGCCGCGTGCGCCGGACCCGGTCATCGGCTGCGCCGGCGGCGCGGTCTACGGGATCATCGGCGGCGGCGTCAAGAAGTGCTGGGACTCCGACGGCAAGTCGGTCACGTGCGCGGAGTTCGGCATGGGCATCGGCGTCGAGGGCACGATGGAGCTGCCCTCGCAGCTGCCGAGCCTGGGCACCTCGGTCGGCTTCAAGGGCGGCCTCGAGGTCGGCGTGGGCGGCATCGGCGGGCAGGCCACGATGGCCTCCAACCTCGACAAGTGCGGCCGGCCCAAGTCGCCGGCGTTCAACTGGGCCGCAGGAGCGGGGGTCGGCGTGATCGGCGGCGAGATCGGCAGCGACGGCCCCAAGGTCGGCGTGCTCAAGGGCCACGGCGCCGGGAAGCTCGGCGCCAGCGGCCGCGGCATGGTCGAGAAGTGCTGGGAGTCGTGATGGCGCGCCGGCTCCTGCCCGCGCTCGGCGCGCTGGCGGCCCTCCTGGGCGCGGCGAGCCCCGCCGCAGCCGCCACATGCGACCGCACGTGGAACGGCTCGGTGTCGTCGTCGTGGTCCGTCGCCGAGAACTGGACGCCGGCCGGCGTGCCGGCGTCGACGGAGAACGTCTGCGTGCCGGCGGTCGCCGCGACCGACGAGGTCCTCGTCGACGGCGGCGGCCAGGCCGCTTCGATCACCGGCGACGAGCCCGTCCACGTCAACCGCGGCACCCTTCGCGTCGCGACCGGCCGCCTCGGCTCGCTGCTCGTCGACGGCGGCGTCCTGCAGGTCGACGGCCAGGAGCTGCTCGTCGACGGCACGCTCGACATCCGCGGCGGCAGCTTCGACGGTGCCGGAACGCTCGCCGTCGCGCCGGGCGCCTCGATGACCGTCACCGGCGCGCCCGGCTTCGCCAGCCTGACCGTCGACGTCCGCGGCGACGGCGCGTGGACCTCCGCGCTGCCCGGCAACCCGAACATGCGCGCCGGCGCGCGGCTGCTCGTCACCGGCACGATGGACTTCGCCGCCGACGACGGGACGACGATGATCGACAGCTCCTGCTGCTGGGACACGCAGCCACGGATCGTCGTCGCGCCGGGCGGCGTGGCCACGCGCTCGGTGCCGGGACAGATGGACTTCTTCGTCCCGTTCGAGGTCGACGGCGACCTCGCGCCGGCGGCCGGCGAGCTGCGCCTGCGGGCCGGCCTCGCCGGCGGCTCGTCGGGGTCGGTCGGCGGCGCCGGCATGGTCGACATCGCCGGCGGCTCGTCCGGGACGCTCGAGGCCGGCGCGACCATCGCCGGCCGCGTCGAGCTGACCGGCGGCACGACGAGGCTCGCCCTCGGCGCGACGATCACCGGCACGCCCGAGGGCCGGCTCGACGTCGCCGGCGGCAACCTGACCGGCGACGGCGGGCTCGACCTGCTGGGCACGCTCGTGCTGTCGGGCGGCGAGCTGTCGGGGACCGGCGCGACGACCGTCGGCAACCTCGAGATCACCGGCTCGCCCGCGCTGCACGATCGCGCGGTGCTGACGACCGGCGGCGGCAAGTGGACCTCGAGCGGCACCGCCTCGGTCCCGATCATGACCGGGACGGCTGCGATCAACATCGGCGGCACGTTCGACATCCAGGCGACCGACGGCTCCTACCTCGAGGACTACCGCTTCGGCTACTGGACCAACAGCCCCGTGGTGCGCGCGCTGCCCGGCGGCACGATCACCCGGACCGTCCCGGGCGAGGCGGGCTCCGACATCCCGTTCGAGGTCGACGGCGCGATCGCGCCGTCGGTCGGCGAGCTGCGCCTCGCCGCGGGTCTCCGGGACACGTCGACGGGCCGCTTCGGCGGCACGGGGCTGGTGACGATCGCCGGCGGCTCCAGCGGGGTCATCGGGGACGGCGCGCAGGTGACGGGCAACCTGAAGGTCGCGGGCGGCACCACGACGCTCGCCGGGACCGTGACTGGCACCGCCGACGGGGTCCTCGAGGTGGCCGGGGGAACGCTGACCGGCGCCGGCGACGTCGACCTCGCCGGCGGCCTGACGCTCTCGGGCGGTGACTTCACGGGGTCGGGCACGGCCCGGGCGGTCAACCTCGACCTCCATGACGCGCCGTTCATCTTCGATCGGACGGTCGAGGTGACGGGGACCGGGGCCTGGACGGGCGAGAACTCGGTGCCGACGATCTAGGGCAACGGCCGGCTGGTGGTGTCGGGGACGCTGGATCTGCGCGCGACCGGGGAGTCGTACTTCGGCAACTACCGCTATGGCTGGTGGGATCCCGATCATTCGGCGGTGCGTGTCGCGCCGGGTGGGCGGATCACGCGCAGCGTCGATGGCGTGGTGCGCTCCGACGTGCCCTTCGAGGTCGACGGCGAGCTGGCGCCCGACGCGGGCGAGATCAGGCTGTCGGCGGGGTTGACCGGGACGTCGACGGGGACGTTCGGTGCCGCGGGCCTGGCGACGATCGCGGGTGGCTCGGGCGCGGGGACGATCGGCGACGGCGCGACGATCGCGGGGCGGTTGAAGGTGGCCGACGGGCGCACGCAGCTTGCGGGCACGGTCACGGGGACGGGCGCGGGGCAGCTCGAGGTCGCCGGGGGCGTGCTGACCGGCGCGGGCGACGTGGACCTCGCGGGCGAGCTGGTGCTGACCGGCGGCGAGTTCAGCGGGTCGGGCACCGCGAAGGCGGTGACGCTGACGCTGCACGACTTCCCGTTCATCTTCGATCGCACCGTCGAGGTGACGGGGACGGGGGCCTGGACGGGCGAGAGCTCGGTGCCGACGATCAAGGGCAACGGCCGGCTGGTGGTGTCGGGGACGCTGGATCTGCGCGCGACGGGGGAGTCGTACTTCGGCAGCTACCGCTACGGCTGGTGGGACGCCGACCGCTCCTCGATCCGCGTCGCGCCGGGCGGCGCGATCACCCGGACGGTCCCCAACAGCGTGCGCTCCGACGTCCCGTTCGACGTCGACGGCGAGCTGAGCCCGTCGGCGGATGCGACGGTGTCCCTGCGCGCCGGCGGCAGCGACGACTGGACGGGGCGCCTGGCCGGAGCGGGCACCGTGGTGCTCGACGGCGGCACCTTCCGCTGGGGCGCCGGCATGCGCGTCGCCGGGCACACCGTCATGCGGTCGTCGGTGAGCCTGGAGGGCCGCACCGACGTCGAGCCCGGCGGCGTGCTGCGCCAGGAGGGGTGGACCCTCGACGGCGCGGGCGGCCTGTACGTCGCCGGGCGGCTCGACCTCGCGGCCGGCACGCACGGCGGGACGGGCCTCACGCGCATCGAGCCCGACGGCGAGCTCGACCTCGGCAACGTGACGATCGACCGCCGGACGATCCACAACCGCGGGACGGCGACCTTCGCGGGGTCGGGGCCGGCCGTCGTGATCCTCGGCCGCGACGCGCGCTTCGAGAACGTCGGCCGGCTCACGCTGAGCAACACCAGCGACTCGCCGGGGTGGAGCCAGCAGCCGCAGGGCGTCCTGCGGCCGCTCGTGCGCAACCAGGGGCGCATCGACGTCGCGCTGCCGCCGGCGCACCGGATGTGGTTCACGGTCCCGTTCGAGAACGACGGCGAGCTGCGCCTGCGCGGCGGCACGCTCGACACGGCCTCGGGCGGCTTCCAGCAGACGCCCGACGGCGTCCTGGACACCGAGCTGCGCCAGGCCGAGCAGGGCGACCAGGCCGGCGCCATCGCGATCAACCCGTGGACGGCGCGCCTCGCGGGCACGCTGCGCCTGAGCGTGCCGTCCGGCGAGACGGTCACGCCGGGCCAGAGCTGGCGCGTCGTCCAGGCGTGGTCCATGCCGGGCACGTTCAGCCGCGTCGAGGGCGCCGACGCCGTCGACGGGATCGCCTTCACCACGCAGGCCGACTCCAGGGGACTGCTGGTCAGCGCCGACGCGGCGGCGGTCGCCGCGCAGGCCGATCTCACCGTCGAGCTGCTCTCGGCGCAGCCGGGGGCGCGCGGCACGCAGACCCACCGCTTCGCCGTGCGCAACGCCGGCGACGGAGCGGCCCCCGACGCCCGGCTCGCCGACGCCCTGCCCGACGACCTCGAGCTCGTCTCGGCGTCGACCGGCTCCGGCCCGTGCTCGACCGAGCCCGGCGGCGCGGACTGCCGGCTCGGCACCCTCGCGCCGGACGGCGAGGCGGTCGTGGAGGTGGTCACGCGGACGCGCGACGCCGATCCGGGGCAGCAGGACGTGCGCGTCACGAGCGCCGCGCACGACGCGAACCTCAACGACAACGCGCTCCGCGCGGCACCCGTCGCGGCCGCTGCCGCCGATGCGCCGGCGGACGCGCGCGCGCCCGACACCGCCGCCCCGGCGGCCGCCGCGCCGCGCAACGAGCGGCCCGTCGTCCGCGCGCGCGTCCTGCGGGTCCGCCCCGGCGCGCTGCTCGTGCTGGATCGCCGGCACGGCCTGCTGCGCGGCGCGCGCGACCTGCGCCTCCAGGTCGTCCGCCGCTCGCCCGGCGCCGCACGCGCCACCGTGCGCTCCGACGGGCGCCTGCGGCTTCGCGCCCCGCGCCGCCGCACGACGCTCTGGCTCGACGTCGTCGCCGTGGACCCCGAGGGCGACCGCGCGCACCCGTCGCGCGTGCGGATCGTCGTTCGCTAACGGGTCAGCTCGAGCAGCACGCGCACGCGTCGCCCCGCCACGCCTCCCGGCCCTCGCGGATCGCGACGCCCGCGATGACGAGCGCGGTGGACGGGTCGGCCCACCACCACCCGAGCAGGGCGTTGGCGAGCAGGCCGGTGGGCAGCGCCGCCGACAGGTAGGCGCACAGCGGGTTCTGGCGCCCCTCGCTCCGGGTGGCCGGCGCGGCCGGGCTCAGCCCGGCTTGCGGCGGGTGTCCTCGGGGCGAGCGTGCGGGTCCGGCTTGGCGTGGTGACCGTGCAGCTCGACCTCGGGCGCCAAGCGCTCGCGAGCGGCGGTCAGCTGCGCGTTCAGCGCCCTCAAACGGCGCCGGATGTCCTCCATCTCCTGCTCGAGAGATGCGCGCTTCACGGGTCCCTCCGGTTCTGCGCCTCCCGGTTGAACGGAGTTTGCACAAGTCGGCTTGGGGCGTCAAAGCTGTGCATCTGCGCGCCGCGGCCGGCGAGGGGCCGCCGCGTGCCGAACGCGTGGGCGTGCGACGCGTCGCGCTCATCGCCCTGGCCGCCCTCGCCGCCTGCGCCCCCGCGGCCGGCGCCGCGGGCCTGCACCTCGGCGATCGCCCGCTGCGACCGGGCGATCGCGGCCATGACGTGCGCGTCTTGCAGGCCTTTCTCCAGGCGCGGGGCCTGCCGGCGACCGTCGACGGCGACTTCGGCCCGGCCACCGCGGCGGCGGTTCGCGCCTTTCAGCGCTCGGCGGGGCTGCCGGCGAGCGGCGTCGTCGGCCCGCTGACCGTGGCCGCGCTGCGCACCGCGGCGCCGGTCGCCGCGCCGCCCAATCCGCCGCCCGGTGCCCCGCCCGCCGTGCTTGCGGTGATCGCCGCGGCCACCCGCATCGCGTCGACGCCCTACGTGTGGGGCGGCGGCCACCAGCGCTGGGAGGACCGCGGCTACGACTGCTCGGGCTCGGTGTCCTACGCGCTGCACGGCGCCGGGATGCTCGACGCGGCGCTGGACTCCTCGGGCCTGGCCGCGTGGGGCGAGCCGGGCCCCGGCCGCTGGATCACGATCTACGCCAACCGCCGGCACGCCTTCATGGTGGTCGGCGCGATGCGCTTCGACACCTCGGGCGCCAGGGCCGCCGGCACGCGCTGGCAGGCCACCGCGCGCGCCACGACCGGCTTCACGGCCCGCCATCCCGCGGGGCTCTAGTCGCGTCCACGTCACGTCGACAAAAATCAACATATTGTTGACAGACGGCTGCTCGGCCGATAGCGTCCCGCGCGCCGGTCACCCCCGAGAACGCAGCGCAGGAGCAGTCATGGATCGAATGAGCCCGTTGGACGCGTCCTTCCTCCACATCGAGGAGGGCGACAACCACATGCACATCGGGTCGGTGACGATCTTCGAGGGCCCGCCACCGCCCCAGGACCGGGTCGCCGAGCGGGTCGAGCGACGCCTGGACCGGGTGCCCCGTTACCGCCAGCGAGTCGAGCATGTGCCCCTGACGCTGGGCC
>DASXRF010000190.1:0-8948 GCA_036506755.1 Solirubrobacteraceae bacterium
CGAGCAGCGCTTCTTCGGCGGCGACCACGTGACGCTGACCAACCCCGACACGTGCGGCAGCTTCACTGTCGGCGCCGAGCTCCTCCCGTGGGCGGCGGTCCACGACGGCGGGCAGGTCGCCGCCCGTCCGGGCGCTGCCGCGCCGACCGACGGCTTCACGACGTCGTACGACGGCAAGGGCGCCGCCTGCCCGGCTGACAAGCCGTTCTTGCCCGAGCTGTCGCTCGTCTCCGACCCGTTCAGCGCGGGCGCGGACGCGTCCCTGACGACAACGATCAACGTCCCCGAGCGCTCGCAGAGCCTCGTCTCGGCCGACGTGGCGCTGCCCGACGGCCTGGTCGGCGCGCTCGGCACGGTCCCGATGTGCCCGCGCGACCAGGCGCGGGCCGGGACCTGCAGCGACGAGAGCCGCATCGGCAGCGTCGACGTCGCCGTCGGCAACGGCGGCTCGCCCGCGCACACGCCGGGCAGCGTCTTCTTCTCGCAGCCGGGTGGCGACGGGGAGCTCGCGCGGATCACCATCGTGGTCCCGGCGCGGGTCGGCCCGTACGACCTCGGGACGACGATCGTCAACGAGCTGGCGGTCAAGCTGCGGCAGAACGGAGCCCAGCTGGGGATCGACAACGTCGGCGTCGACAAGCTCCCGACGATGCTGGCCGGCATTCCGATCCGCCTGCGACAGATCAGCCTGAAGATCGACCGGGCGAACTTCCTGCGCAACCCGCTGACCTGCGACGCCGCGCAGGCGACCGGCACGTTCGGCTCGGACGCCGGGCGGACGGTCAACGTCGGCGCGCCGTTCCAGGCGACGGGCTGTGAGGGGCTGGGCTTCACGCCGCACCTGTCGTCGACGCTGGGCTCCGCCAAGCTGCCCGCGAAGGCCGGGGCGCACCCGGTGTTCTCGACCGTGGTGACGCAGCCGGACCATCAGGGCGCGATCCGCAAGTCGGTCGTCACGCTCCCGACCGGGCTCTCGGTCAACCTCCTCGGCCTGCAGAGCGTCTGCGAACCCGACCAGGCCGTGGCCGGCACGTGCCCCGACAGCACGCGCATCGGCTCGGCGCAGGCGAGCTCGCCGCTGCTGCCGGCGCCGCTGGCCGGGCCCGTGTTCGTCGTGCGCAACCCCGGGGGTACGTTCCCGAAGCTCTCGGTGGCGCTGCACGGCGTCTTCGACCTGCGGCTCGAGGCGAGCACCGCCGTCGATCGCGGGCGGCTGGTCACGACGCTCGACAACCTGCCGGTCGCGCCGGTCAGCCGGTTCCAGCTCGACATCGACGGCGGTCCCAAGGGCCTGCTGACCGTCGAGAAGAACCTCTGCCCCAAGCCGACGATGGACTCGACCTTCGAGTCGTGGAGCGGGCAGTCGGTGAAGGTCAGCTCGCCGGTGCGCGTCGTCGGCGGCGCGTGCTCGACGACCGCCGCGTCGCGCTCGAAGCGGCCCCGCGTGACGATCGCGGTCCGCGGCCTGGCGCGCACGCCGGCCGTGACCCTGCGGGCCAGCCGCGTCAGCGGCGGCCGCAAGCTGCGCAGCGTGCGGCTCGCGCTGCCGTCGCAGCTGCGGGTCAGCACGCGGCGCGCGGCCCGCGGCGTGACGGTCCGGGCGGGGACGCGCAAGCTCGCGCGCCGCACCTGGACGCTCACGCGCAAGGGCGTGCTGACGGTCCGGCGGCCGAGCAGCGCCGCGGCCTCGTCGATCACGGTGACGCTGCGATCGGGCGCCGTGCGCGTGGCGAAGCGGCTGCGGTCGCTCGCGGTGCGCAAGCGCACGCTGCCGCGGCTGACCTTCGCGGTGCGCGTGGTCGACGCCAAGAGCAAGACGTTCGGCTACCGCGTGCGCGTCCGCCCGAGGCGCTGACCTATCGGCCCGGGCGTCACGGCGACGTGCCGTGGCGCCCGGGGGCCAGCTCGCGTTCGACGGCGTCGAGCCACTCGGCGTGCGCCTGGACGAGCCGGCGGCCGAGGTCCTGCTGGAGCAGCATGTAGCGCGTGCGGTGCGGCAGGCTGGGCGCGCGGGCGATGTTCGTCGCGACGACCGCCGACATCTCCTCGACGTCCGCCCTGAGCTTTTGCAGGCTGGCGAGGATGTCCTCGTCGTCGATCATGTCGCCCGCGAACAGGCGCACCGACGCCTCGTGCTGGAGCTTCGGGAACCCGGCGGGCGCGCGCAGCCACGCGCGCAGCGCCTCGCGCCCCTCGGGTGTGAGGCGATACACGGTTCGGCTGCGGGTCTTGCCCGGCTGCTTCTCGCTGCTGATCCACCCGAGCGCGAGCAGTCGCTTGGGCTCGGCGTAGATCTGGCTGGGCGACGACGTCCAGAACATGTGCCCGCGCGCCAGCATGTCGACGAGGTCGGGGGTCGAGGCGCCGCGCTCGCCGATGGCGGCCAGGATCACGTAGCTCAGTGGGATCGGTCGGCTTGACATCCGGAGACCAGCGAAAGAAACTCCAATATCGTAGTAACGTCAGCGGCGCGTCAAGGAGGAGCGATGATCGTCATCCGGTTCAAGGTGCAGTGCCGGCCCGAGCGCACCGAGGAGGCGCTCGGCGCGTTCGCGGCGGTCGTCCCCCCGAGCCGTGAGGTCGGCGGGGTGATCAGCTTCGACATCGCCCGCGACCTGGTCGACCCGAACTCCATCGTCGCCGTCGAGGTGTTCGAGAACGACGCCGCCCGCGAGCGCCAGGAGTCGCTGCCCGAGGTCGCGCGGGTGATGAGCCTGCTGCCCGAGATCGTGGCTGCGCCGCCCGAGGCGACGGTCTTCGAGGTCGCCTCGTCACAGGACGCGTTCGCTGCTGCCTGACCAGCTTGGACGCGGGGCGGCGTGACGCCTCAGGCCACCGGCGGCGGCGTGCCCTCGGCGCTGGCCAACAGCACCGGGTCCCAGTCGCACACGATGCAGGCGTGGCGGAAGGCCGAGCGCGCGAAGTCGACGGCGGCGGCGTGGGGGTCGTCGCTCGCCGCGATGGCGTCCCAGTCGAGCACGTACTCGCCGAGCGCGGCGTCCCAGCGGGCGGCCGCGGGGGAGAGCGTCGCCTCGGAGAAGCCCTCCGGCGCCGGGTGGGCATAGGCGTAGAAGGCGGGCTTGCCGTAGCGCGCGTCGCCCGGCCACCAGCCGACGGCGACCTCCTGCGCGTCCATGGCGTTGCGCATGATGAAGTCGCGCGACGGGGGATCGGCCGGCAGGCCCGAGAAGAGGTTGACCGCGAGGTCGAACGAGCCCCACCACGCGTTGACCGGCGTCGAGCGTCCGCGATACGGCGCGCGGAACTCGGCGAGGACCAGCGCCGCGCGCGTCACGGCGGCGAAGTAGGCGGCGACCTGGTCGACGTCGTAGCGCGCGTGCTCGTCGTCGGCGTCGAGCGGCGCGCTCCACGGAACCTCCTGCGGCGTCGGGTCGATCTCGACGGGGCCGGCCAGGTCGCGGACCGCGGCCAGCACCTCGCGCGTGACCTCGCCGACGGCCCGGTCGGGCGTGAGCGCGACGCGCTGCGCGCGCCCCGAGCTGTGCTCGGCGACGGCCTCGTGGCTGCCCAGGTCGAGCGCGACCACGAGCGCGCCCGAGCCGTCGGGCGCCGGAAGCGGCGCGGTCTCCCAGCCGCGCGCGGTCAGCCGCAGCGCCGCGTGCTGGAGCTGCGGCTCGGGCGGCGCGAGCACCGCCGCGAGCTTGCCGAGGACCTGGGCGTGGGCGTGGAGCGTGTCGCACGTCGCGCTCCACGCCTCGTACGGGGGCAGCGGCGGCCACTGAGCGGGCATGGCCGCACGCTATCTGTCATCGGCGTTCACGCGCCGGCGGCGAGCGCCGGCAGCGCGACCGGGTGGCGCGGCGAGGACAGCTGCTTGAGCTCAACGATGTTGCCGTCGGGGTCGCGCGCGTACGTCGTGCGCACGCCCTGGCCGAGGTCCTGCGGGGCGGAGTGGAAGGGCACGCCGGCGGCGCGCAGCCGCTCCTGCTCGGCGTCGACGTCGTCGACCAGCAGGCACAGGTGGGTGATGCCGTGGTCGCACACCGGGCGGTCCGCGGCGCCCGGCGCGGCCGCCGGGGAGCTGAACTGGAACAGCTCGAGGTACGCGTTGCCGGCGCGCAGCATGACCTGGCGCGCCGACGAGCCCTCCAGGGCGGTCAGCGCGTCGATCGCGGCGTTGCCCTGCGGCCAGGCGCCCCCGTAGACGAGCTCGAAGCCGAGCAGGTCGCGATAGAAGGCCACCAGGCGGTCGGCATCGGGCGTGGAGATCGCGACGTGGTGCAGGCGCGGCGCGGTCATGCCGCCGCCTCCGCGGCGAGGACGCCCATCAGCGCCTGGCTGATCCCGATGGTCACCCCGCCGTCGACGGTGATCGCCTGGCCGGTCACGTAGCGGCTGGCGTCCGAGGCGAGGAACTCGTAGACGCCGACGAGGTCCTCGACGCGGCCCTTGCGCCCGGCGGGCGCGATGATCTCCAGCAGGCGCTCGGGCATCGGGTTCATGGGCGTCCAGGTGGGCCCGGGCTGCACCGCGTTGACGCGGATCCCGCGGGCGCCGAGGTCGATGGCCGCGCTGCGCACCAGCGCCGAGGCGCCGGCCTTCGCCGCGCCGTACAGCCCCTCGAACGGCGTGCCCATGATCGCCGAGATCGACGACGTGACGATGATCGAGCCGCCGTCGGCCATGCGCGCCGGCCCGTGCTTGAGACCCCAGAACGCGCCGAGCAGGTTCGTGTCCACGACCGTCCGCGCGACGTCGGCCTCGAGGCCCTGCAGCGAGGTTGGCGGCTGGGCGACGCCGGCGTTGAGCACGAGCACGTCGATCGGGCCGAGCTGCGCCTCGGCCTCGTCGAGCGCGGCGACGACGCTGGCCTCGTCGGCGACGTCCAGGCAGGCGAACGCGCAGCCCGCGTCCCGCGCGATGTCGGGACCGTCGGCTCGCCGGCCGCCGATCATCACCCGCGCGCCCGCGGCGGCGAACGCGCTCGCCACGGCGAGCCCGATGCCCGACGTGCCTCCGGCCACGAAGGCCGTCCTGTCCTGCAATGCGCTCATGATCCTCCAGGGTCGGGTGGTGGGTACTGGCCGACGTTGGCGGTGATGCCGCCGTCGACGGGGACGACCGCGCCGTGCACGAACGACGCCGCCGGCGAGATCAGGAAGCGGATGACGCGCGCCACCTCGATCGGCTGGGCGAGCCGCTTGAGCGGCACGTTGCGGCGCAGCCGCTCGCCGATCTCGGGCCGGGCGGCGAGCACGGGCGCCGCCATCCCGGTGAGCGTGGGCCCGGGGCACACGCAGTTGACGCGGATGCCGCGCGGGCCGAGCTCGACCGCCGCCGAGCGCGTCAGGTTGACGACGCCGCCCTTGCTCGCCGCGTAGAGGCCCATCGCCGGCTCGCCCTGCAGCCCGGAGATCGACGCGACCGTGACGACGGCGGGGTTGCCGGCGCGCAGCAGCGCGGGCAGCGCCGCGCGCAGGCCCAGCGCGACGCTGCGCAGGTTCACGCGCAGGATGCGGTCGATGAGCTCCGGTCCGGTGTGCTCGAGCGGCCCGATGTGCGAGATGCCCGCGTTGAGCACGAGCGCGTCGAGCGAGCCGAAGTGCCAGAGCGCCTCCGAGACCATGTCGGCGTTGGTCTCCTCGCTGCCGACGTCGCCGGTCACCGCGGCCGCGCGCTCGTGGGCGTCCAGCCACGTCAGGCGCTCGGGGTCGAGGTCGACGCCGACGACGGCCTCGCCGCCGTCGAGCAGCAGCTCGGCCGTCGCTCGCCCGATGCCCGACCCGGCGCCGGTGACGATCGTCGTCATGCCCGCGGCGCGCTGAGCAGGGCGCGGACCGCGTCGGTCGCCGCCCCGACGTCCGGCTCGCCGCCGGTGATGACGTCCGTGTAGAGGAAGGACTCGACGATGCGCACGATCAGATAGGCGAGCTTGTCGAGGGCCAGCGCAGGCTCGATCGCGCCGGCGCTCGCCTGCTCGTCGAGCACGCGCTGGACGGCGGCGATCGAGCGGCGCTGCATGGGGCTGTGGCGCGAGGCGAGCACCCTGAGCGCGTACTCCGGGTCGCGCGCGACGAAGCGCCACAGCGGCTCGAAGCGCAGCGCCGACGTCATGTAGCGCTCGATGACCTCGGCGACGAACTCCGGCCCGCTGCCGCTCGCCTCCTCGACGGCGGCGTCCATGGCGTCGGCGGCCATCGACCAGAGGACCTCGCCGAGCAGGCGCTCCTTGCTGCCGACCCAGCGGTAGAGCGTCGCGCGGCTCAGGCCCAGCCGCGCGGCGAGGACGCCCATGTCGAGCGTGTCGCCGGCGAGCAGCGCCTCCTGGGCGAGGCGCAGCGCGTCGAGCGGGGTCGCGCGCCCGCCGAGGGGCGAGAGCGAGCGCTCGAGGGGCGTCACGTTGGCAGAGGATGAGGCAAATTCATTCATTGTCTCGTATATTAGACAAAGAGCGAAAACGTCGCAACCCGGGCCGCGTGGGACACTCGCGCTGT
This sequence comes from Solirubrobacteraceae bacterium, assembly GCA_036506755.1. Lineage (GTDB taxonomy): Bacteria > Actinomycetota > Thermoleophilia > Solirubrobacterales > Solirubrobacteraceae > DASXRF01. The sequence goes on from DASXRF010000190.1 coordinate 6,456, forward strand.
GACGGACGAGGCCCTCGCGGCGGTGGTCGAGCGCCTGCTGCAGCGCGTCGAGGCCATCGGCGATGTGATGGTCGAGCGGTACCGCGCCGAGATCGTCGACTACGCCGCGGCCGACGACGCGCTGCTCGACGACGTCCGCGCCGTGTCCGTCGACAACGCCAGGTCGCTGCTGGCCAACGTCCGCGACGAGGCGGACCTCGGCGCGGACGAGCTCGCGCGCTCGGCAACGGCCGCCGCGCGGCGCATGCACCAGGGGATCCCACTCGACGCGTTCCTGCACGCGTTCCGGCTGTGGAGCCAGATCCTGTGGGAGCAGGTGCTCGCCGAGGCGCGCACCGACCGGCCGGGCGAGCGCGAGGCGGCGCTGCACATCGCCGGCCGGCTGATGACGCACGTCGACCGGGTCTCCTCCGCGGGCGCGCTCGCGTATCTCGACGAGGCGCAGGGGGTCTGGAGCGACCAGGAGATCCTGCGCCGCGACCTGCTCGAGCTGCTGCTCGCGGGGACCGACCCCGAGGCGGCGCGCCGGCACGCGGCCTCGCTGGCCACCGAGCTCGCCGACGACTACGCGGTCGTCGTCGTCCGCGCGCGCGAGCGGCCGGCCGACGACTCGACGCCCGCGACGCTGCGCGAGCGCAACGTCCTGCGCGGCATCGTGGCCGCCGCGCGCACGCGGCTCGCGCGCCCGGGCGGGTCCCCGCTGGTGGGCCTGCGCCACGGGGACGTCGTCGCGCTGTGCCCGGCGGCCGGGCGCGAGGAGCACCGCGAGCTGCGCCGCCGCTGCGACGCGCTGGCCGCGGCCCTGGTGGACGCCGGCGTCGCGGTCGGGCTCGGCGGCCGGCACCGCGGTCTCGCGGGGGTCAGGGTCGGCTTCGCCGAGGCGCGCGAGGCGGCGCTCGCCGCGGCGCGCGCCGAGCCGGGCACGGCGGTGGCCTTCGACGACGTCCTGGTCTCGCACCTGCTGCGCACGAGCCCCGACGCCGGCCGGCTGCTGGGCGAGCTGCTGGAGCCGCTGCGCGCCTACGACGCCGAGCGCGGCGCGGAGCTCGTGACGACGCTGCGCACGTACGTGGCGTGCGGGTTCAGCCCGACGCGCAGCGCCCAGCGGCTCGTCGTGCACCCGAACACCGTGCTCTACCGCCTCAGGCGCATTCGCGAGCTCACGGGCCGCGATCCGCAGGAGCCCGACGACCTCGTGCTGCTCGCGCTCGCGCTCAAGCAGCTCGACGGTTTGTGAGATCCCACAAAGAAACGCCCGTGAAGTCCTCGCCCGCGCGCATTTCCAGCGTGCGCGGTCGCACCTACGGTCCACCAACCCGACGAGGAGAGGGGTTGGATGACCACCACCGCCATCGAGGAGCGCGCGGTGCGCGAGGGCGACGTGCTGTGGACGCCGTCACCGGAGCGTGTCGCCGCGGCGCGCCTGACCGAGTTCGCCGCGCGGCTGGGCTTCGCGGGCGACGACGACGCGCTCTGGCGCTGGTCCGTCGACGACCCCGGCGCGTTCTGGTCGGCGGCCTGGAAGGCGCTCGGCGTCGTGGGCGAGCGCGGCGACGGGCCGGCGCTGGCGGCGCGGCGGATGCCCGGCGCGGTGTGGTTTCCGACCGCGCGCCTGAACTACGCCGAGCAGGCGCTGGCCGCCGGCGAGGCGCACGAGGTCGCGCTGGTGGCGGTCGGCGAGGACCGCGCCGCCGAGACCATCAGCCGGGCGCAGCTGCGCGAGGCCGTCGCCGCCGCGGCGGCGGGGTTGCGCGCGCTCGGCGTGCGCCGCGGCGACCGCGTCGCGGCGCTGCTGCCCAATTGTCCCGAGGCGATCGTCGGGCTGCTCGCCGCCGCGTCGCTCGGCGCGATCTGGTGCAGCTGCTCGCCGGACTTCGGCGCCGCCGGCGCGGCCGACCGCTTCGGCCAGGTCGAGCCGGTGGTGCTCCTCGCCTGCGACGGCTACCGCTACGCGGGGCGCGCGCACGACCGCCGCGGCGTCGTCGGCGAGCTGCGGCGCGCCCTGCCGAGCCTGCGCCACACGGTCGTCGTGCCCCGGCTGGACGAGGGCGCGCGCCTCGACGGCGCGTTGTACTGGAGGGAGCTGCTCGAGGCCGGCGCGGGCGGCGCCGCTCCGGAGCGCGTTGCCTTCGACCACCCGCTCTGGGTCCTGTTCTCCTCGGGGACGACCGGCCCGCCCAAGGCGCTCGTCCACGGCCACGGCGGCATCGTCCTCGAGCACCTCAAGCAGCTCACGCTGCACCTCGACGTGCACCCCGGTGACCGCCTGCTCTGGTTCACGACGACTGGCTGGATGATGTGGAACCTGCAGGCGAGCGCGCTGCTGTGCGGCGCGTCGCCGGTGCTCTACGACGGCAGCCCAGGGCACCCGGGGCCCGAGGCGCTGTGGCGCGCCGCCGCCGACACGGGCACGACGCTGCTGGGCACGAGCCCGGCGCACCTCGAGGCGTGCCGCGCGGCCGGCGTCGACCCCCGCGCGCTGCGGGGCGATGC
>DASXRF010000191.1:0-3489 GCA_036506755.1 Solirubrobacteraceae bacterium
CGCGCGAGAGATCGCCTTTGACGGGCCGCGGGTCGGGCGGCGCGAGCTGACCGGCGAGCGACCGGGCCTGCCGCGCGAGCGCGAGCGGCGAGGGCTCGAGGTCGGCGGCGCGCTGCGCGAGCAAGCGCATGCGGCGGTCGAGGTTGTCGAGCACGACGCCGAGCTGCGCCCGCGGCGCCAGGCGGGCCGGGCAGCCGTGCAGGCGTGCGGTCGCCTGCGCGGCCAGCCGGGCGCCGGCGACGTCGCCGGCCGGGGGATGGCGGCCGGGCAGGCGGTCGGTCACGAGGACGCCGAGCGAGTCGATCACGCCCCACGGGCGGCCCGCGCTGCGAAGACCGGCCTCCCACAGCGCGCGGTGGTTCTCGTAGGCCCGCCCCGCGCGATCGTCGGCGTACCCCTTCGCGATGAGCGCGACCGGACCGCTCGCCGTCACGGCGTCGACCGCGACGATGAAGCGCGCGCGCCGGAGCACCAGCGGCTCGGCCACGACGCTCGCCGCCTCGACGCGCGCCAGGCCGGCCTCGGCGGCCAGGCGGCTCAGCCCGGCCGCCAGCTCGCCGCCCTCGAGCGTGCGGGCGTGGCGGGCGCGCAGCCGCTCGACCGCCTCGGCGTCGGGCGCGCGGTGGCGCCACAGGGTCACGGCGCGGCGGCGCGCGCCCGCCAGTCGACCGGGCCGGCGACCAGCGTGTGCGAGCCGAGCGGGCGGCCGAGGACGCGCTGGGCCTCGCGCGCCGCCTCGAGCAGGCGATCGAGGTCGACGCCCGTCTCGATGCCCATCTCGTGCAGCATCGAGACGAGGTCCTCGGTGGCGATGTTGCCGGTCGCCCCAGCGGGCACCGGGCAGCCGCCGAGCTCGCCGAAGCTCGACTCGAAGCTCTCGCAGCCGGCCTCGAGCGCCGCGAGCACGTTCGCCAGCCCCTGGCCGCGGGTGTTGTGGAAGTGGGCGGTCAGCTCGACCTCGTCGCCGAGCGCCTCGCGCGCCGCGGGGAAGAACTCGCGGACCTGGCGCGGGTTGGCCATCCCGGTCGTGTCGCCGAAGCCGATCTCCTGGGCGCCGGCGGCGACGAGGCGGCGCGCGATGGCGAAGACGCGGTCGGGCGGGACGTCACCCTCGTACGGGCAGCCGAAGCTCACGCTGATGACGCCCTCGCAGCGCAGGCCTGCCTCGCGGGCGCGGGGCAGCACGCGCTCGAGGCCGGTGAGCGACTCCTCGATCGAGCGGTTGACGTTCTTTCGGTTGTGCGTCTCGGAGGCGCTCAGGAAGACGTTGATCTCGTCGATGCGCTCGCGCAGCTCGAGCGCATGGTCGAGCCCGCGCTCGTTGGGGATGAGGACCGAGACGCTGATGTCGCCGGGGATGTCGGCGCGCTCGAGCACCTCGCGGCCGTCGGCGAGCTGGGGGATGACGTCCGCGCGCACGAAGCTCGTGACCTCCAGGCGCTTCAGCCCGGTCCGCGCGAGCAGCTCGACGAGGCGGACCTTGTCCTCGGTCGCGATGACCTCGGGCTCGTTCTGGAAGCCGTCGCGCGGGCCGACCTCACGGATCCGGACGCGGTCAGGCAGCACGCTGCACGACCCGCCGCTCGTGGGTGCCGACGCCGATCGTGCGCTCGCCCTCGACGACCTCGACGTCGAAGCGCCACTTGCGCTCGTCGACGACCTCGCGCAGCGTCGCGCGCGCGACGCACCGCGCGCCCTCGACCGCGCCGGCGACGTGCTTGACGCACACCTCGAAGCCCACCGTCGCGTGGCCGTCGGGGAGCTTCTCGAGCGCGAGCATCGCCGCCGTGCGCTCCATCATCGCGATCATCCCCGGCGTCGAGAGGACCTTGACCGGGATCGTGCCGCCGACGTCTGTCAGCAGGCCGCCCTCGACGGTGAACTCGGTCTCGCGCGTGTCGGCCATCAGAGGCGCTTGAGCCTATACTCGCCCGCCTCCATGGCCGACCCCGTGGCGATCATCGGCGGCACCGGCAACATCGGCTACGGCCTGGCGATGCGCTGGTCGCGCGTCGGCGTGCCGGTCATCATCGGCTCGCGCGACGCGGGCCGCGCCCGGGAGGCGGCGCAGCGGACCGGCGCGCAGGAGGGCCGCGAGAACGCCGACGCCGCGCGCGACGCGCCGATCGTCGTGCTCACGGTGCCCTTCCGCTCGCAGTCCGAGACGCTGACCAACCTCAAGGGCGCGCTGCGCGAGGGTCAGATCCTGGTCGACTGCACCGTCCCGCTCGCCGCGGCGGTGAGCGGCCGGGCGACGCGGATGCTCGGCGTCTGGCAGGGCTCGGCCGCCCAGCAGGCCGCCGAGATGGCGCCCGACGGCGTGCGGGTGGTCGCGGCGCTGCACACGGTCGGCGCCCCGACGCTCGCCGACCTCGACGCGCCGCTCGACGAGGACGTCCTGATCTGCGGCGACCGCAAGGCGGACAAGCGCGAGGTCGCCGAGCTCATCGCGCGCATCGACGGCTTGCGGCCGGTCGACGCCGGGCGCCTGGAGCAGGCGCGCATCGTCGAGTCGATCACCGCGCTGCTGATCGGCGTCAACGCGCGCTACAAGACGCACGCGGGAATCAGGCTGACCGGCCTGCCCGGCGAGCTGTGGCCCGAATAGTCGTCCTCGCCGGCGGGACCGGCGGGGCCAAGCTGGCGCGCGGGATGCTCGACGTCGCCGGCGACGAGCTGACGGTCATCGCCAATACCGGCGACGACATCGAGATGTACGGCGCGCACGTCTCGCCGGACCCCGACCTGGTGACCTTCTGGCTGGCCGACGTCATCGACGAGCGCGGCTGGGGGCTGCGCGGCGACACGTTCGCGGTCATGGAGGGCCTGCGGGCGCTCGGCGACGACGTCTGGTTCAACCTGGGCGACCGCGACCTCGCCTGGTGCCTGCGGCGCGCACGGCGATTGACCGAGGGGGCGACGCCCACCGAGGCGCTGGCCGAGGGCGCGGCCGCGCTGGGCGTGCGCGCGCGGGTGCTGCCGATGACCGACGCGTCGGTCCGCACGGCGGTGCTCAGCGGCGGCGAGTGGCGGGCGTTCCAGGAGTTCATGGTCCGCGAGCGCGCCGCGGCCCCGGTCGAGGGCGTCGAGTTCCGCGGGGCGCCGGCGGCGCGGTCCACCGGCGCGGCGCTCGAGGCGCTCGCCGCGGCCGACGCGATCGTTATCGGGCCGTCGAACCCGGTCGCCTCGATCGCGCCGATCCTGGCCGTCGGCGGCGTGCGCGAGGCGCTGCTCGCCGCGCGCGCGCCGGTCGTCGCCGTCTCGCCGTTCGTCGGCGGCCATGTGGTCAAGGGCCCCACCGAGCCCTTCCTGCGGTGGGCGGGCGTCGCGCCCGACGCCGGCGGCGTCGCCGCCTACTACGGCGACCTGCTGGCCGGGCTCGTCTGCGACGAGGAGGACGTCGAGGCGGCCGTCCCGGCGCTGGTCACCGCCACCCTCATGGACACCCCCGAGGCCCGCGCGCGCCTAGCCAGCGAGACGCTGCACTTC
>DASXRF010000192.1:0-1552 GCA_036506755.1 Solirubrobacteraceae bacterium
GGCGGCGGGCTGACCGTCGGCATCGCCAGCGCGGTCAGGGCGCTGCGCCCGGCCACGAAGATCTTCACCGCCGAGCCCGAGACCGGCGCCGCGCTCGCCGCCGCGCTCGCCGCCGGGCACCCGGCCGACGTCGACTACCGCGCTTCGTTCGTCGACGGCGCCGGCAGCCGGCGCGTGCTGGACAGCATGTGGCCGCTCGTCGCCCCCCTCGTCGACCGCGCCCTGGCGATCCCGGTCGGCGAGGCCGCCGCCGCCGTGCGCACGCTGGCCGAGCGCGCCCGGGTGATCGCCGAGGGTGCGGGCGCGCTCGCGCCGGCCGCGGCGCTGGCCGGCCGGGCCGGGACCGGGAAGGTCGTCTGCGTCATCTCAGGCGGCAACATCAACCTGACCAAACTCTCGGAGATCCTTAACGGCGCTGCCGGGTAGCGGCCGTCCCGCGGGCCGCGACCCCCGACAGCGGCGGGCCGGCTCAGGTCCCGCGCAGCCCGGCCAGGGCGTCGAGGAGGCGGTCGACCTCCTCTTCCGTGTTGTAGTGGATGAAGCCGATCCGCACCGACTTGTCGGCGTAGCCGAGCCGCCGGTACAGGTCCAGCGAGTACCAGGAGTCGTGCGCCCAGACCCCGATCTGGGCAGCGGCAAGGCGTGCTGCCACGTCCTCGGCCGCCACGCCGTCGACGTTGACGAGGAACGTGGGCACGCGGCCGTCCATCCCCGGCAGCCCGTACACCGTGATCGCGCGGGAGATGCCGTCGAGGAACCGCTGGCCCAGCGAGCGCTCATAGGGGACGATCGCCGCGAAGCCCCCGATCGACTCCAGGTAGTCGATCGTCGCATTGAACCCGGCGAGCAGCTCGTACGGCAGCGTGCCGGTCTCGAACCTCCGCCCGAGCGGGCTGGTTGGCGCGGGACGCGCCTTGTACGGCAGCCAGCGCTCGATCACCTCCGCCCGCCCGTAGGCGAGGCCGAGATGCGGGCCGCAGAACTTGTACGGCGAGCACATCAGCACGTCGGCACCGACGTCGCGGACGTCGATCGGTTCGTGCGCCGCGTAATGGACGGCGTCGATCCACGCCAGCGCGCCCGCGTCGTGCGCGAGCCGGCACACGCGCCGGGCGTCCACGACGGTGCCGATCGCGTTGGACGCCCACGCGAACGCGACGACCCTCGTGCGCCGCCCGAGCTTTCGCTCCAGATCCTCGAAATCGAGCGTCGTGTCGTCCTTCAGGCCGACATGCCGGACGACCAGGCCGGCGTCGTGCGCGAGCTCCAGCCACGGGGCGACGCCGCCGTCATGATCCAGCGAGGAGACGAGGATCTCATCGCCCAGGCTGAAGCCGCGGGCGGCGGTCCGCGACAGCATGAAGTTCAGCGAGGTCATGTTCGGCCCGAAGATCACCTCGTGGGGTTCGCAGCCGAGGAACCGCGCAGCGTTGCGCTCGGCCTGCTCGAGGATCTCCCCGACGCGCAGGCTTGTCGCGTAGCCCGCGCCGAGGTTGGCGCTGGCCTCGCGCAGCGCCCACGCGATCGCCTCGCCGACCTCGTCGGGCACCTG
>DASXRF010000193.1:0-3734 GCA_036506755.1 Solirubrobacteraceae bacterium
TTCCTCGCCGCGTGGCGCGGCCTGCGCGCGTCGGGCAACGGCCGCGACCGCCTGCTGATGGGCGAGACGGCGCCGCGCGGGACCACCCACGACGTCGCGCCCCTCACGTTCCTGCGCGGCGCGCTGTGCCTGAACAGCAGCTACGTCAAGCGCCGGTCGTGCTCCAACCTGCCCGCCGACGGCTACGCCCACCACGCCTACTCCACGCGCCTCGGGCCGTTCTTCAAGCCGCCCGGGCCCAACGACGTGACGATCGGCGTGGTCGGCCGGCTCGTGCGCGCGCTCGATCGCGCGGCCGCCGCGGGGGCGATCCGCCGCGGGCTCGGCATCTACCTGACCGAGTTCGGCATCCAGTCCGTGCCCGACCCCTTCTACGGCGTCTCGCTGGCCCAGCAGGCCGAGTACTACGCGATCTCCGAGCGCATCGCCTACCGCAACCCGCGCGTGCGCTCGTTCTCCCAGTACCTGCTGCGCGACGACGACCCGAACGCGGGCGGCGAGCGCTACGGCGGCTTCGAGTCCGGCCTCGAGTTCGCCGACGGGCGGATCAAGCGCCCGGCCTACGACGGCTACCGCCTGCCGCTGGTCGCGGTGCGCGGCTCGGGCGGCGTGACGCTGTGGGGTCGCGTGCGCCCGGCGACCGCGCGCACGACGGCGGAGATCCTCGTCGCCGATCGCGGCCGCGGCTTCCATCGCCTGCGCGACGTGCGCACCGACGCGCGCGGCGTGTGGAGCACGCGCACGACGTACCGCAAGGGGCGCCGCTGGCGCGTGCGCTGGAAGGCGCCCGACGGCACGACGTACGCCGGCCCGCCGATCCGCTCCTACACCGCGTCGGGCAAGGTGGGCTGACGGTCCGCTTGTAGTCTGCGCCCGGTGGCTGCGCAGCTCTGGCTTCTCCGGCATGGTGAGGCCGAGCCCCACGACTCTGCTCCGGACGCCGAGCGCCGCCTGACCGCGCGCGGCGAGGACCAGTCGCGCGCCGCCGGCGCCGCGCTCGCCCGCCTCGAGCTCACCTTCCACATGGTGTTCACGAGCCCGAAGGAGCGGGCGCTCGAGACCGCCCGGCTGGCCTGCGAGCGGCTCGGGTGCGAGCCCGTCGTGCACGAGCCGCTGTCGGAGGGCTTCGACGCCGACGCCGCCCGCGAGCTGGCGGCGATGGCCGGGCCCGATCAGCGCGTGCTGATCGTCGGGCACAACCCCGACTTCGAGCAGATCGTCTACGACCTCACGGGCGGCCGCGTCGAGCTCAAGAAGGGCGGCGTGGCCGGCGTGCGCATCCGCGGCGGCGGGGGCGAGCTGCTCGCGCTGCTGCGCCCGCGCGAGCTCGATCGCCTGGCCGTCGCCTAGAGGCGCTTCGCCGCCACGCGCGCGGCGACGAGCACGGGGTCGAGCACGCCCGACACCGGCGGCGCGTAGCCCAGGTCGACCCACTGCAGCTCGTCGACCGCCATGCCCGTCCAGACCGCCATCGCCAGGGTGTCGATGCGCTTCGCCGCCGTCTCGGCGCCGACGATCTGCGCGCCGAGGACGCGGCCGCTGCCGCGCTCGGCGACGAGCTTGACCCACACCGGCCCGTTGCCCGGGAAGTAGCCCGCGCGCGCGCTGGTCTCGATCGTCTCGGCGTAGGCGTCGAAGCCGGCCTCGGCCGCCTGCGCCTCCGTCAGGCCGGTCAGCGCGACCTCGCGCCGGCACAGCCGCGAGATCGCCGTCCCGATGACGCCGGGGAAGGCGAGGTCGCCGCCGGCCGCGTTGTGGCCGGCGATGCGCCCCTGCTTGTTGGCGTGCGTGCCGAGCTGGACGTTCACCGGCCGGTCGAGCAGCCGGTGCCGGCTCTCGACGCAGTCGCCCGCGGCCCACACGCCGTCCGCCCCCGCGCAGCGCTGGCGGTCGTCGACGGCCAGCGCGCCCGTGGGTCCGGTCCGCAGCCCGGCGGCGGCGGCGAGCTCGACGTCGGGCTGCACCCCCATGGCGAGGATGACGTGGCGCGCCGGCAGCTCGCCGGCGGTCGTGCGCACGCCGCGCGGCTGGCCGGCGTCGCCGACGAGCACCTCCTCGAGCGAGGTCGACGTGTGGACCTCGATCCCGATCCCCTCGGCCGCCTCGCGCACGCGCGCGCCCATGTCGGCGTCGAGCGCCGGGAAGACCTCGTCCGCGCGCTCCACCAGCGCGACGTGCAGGCCCCGCATGACCAGCGCCTCGGCCATCTCGAGCCCGATGTAGCCGGCGCCGACGACGACCGCGTCCTCCCCGCCGCCCTCGACCTGGCGGCGCAGGCGCGCGGCGGCGTCGAGCGTGCGCGCCGGGTCGGTCGCCTCGGCCCCCGGCACCGGCGGCGCGACGGCGCACGCACCGGTGGCGATCACGAGCCGATCGAAGGGCTCGGCGCGGCCGCCGGCCAGCGCGAGCTCGCGGCGGTCGAGGTCGATGCCGACGACCGCGGTCCCGGTGCGCACGTCGATCCCGTTCGCGCGGTGGCGCTCGGGCGAGCGCGCGACGAGGTCGTCGACGTCACCGACCAGCCCGCCCACGTAGTAGGGGATCCCGCACGCCGAGTACGAGGTGAACTCGCCGCGCTCGAAGGCGACCACCTCGAGGCCGGCGTCGCGGCGGTGGGCGTTCGTCGCCGCGCTCATGCCCGCCGCGTCGCCGCCGACGATCGCCAGCCGGTCGCCCACCGCGCTCAGCCTACCCTTGAGGTGTGCCCGAGCTGCCCGAGGTCGAGATCACCGCGCGCCGCCTGGACGCCGCCCTGCGCGGCGCCGAGATCGAGTCGACGCTCGCCCCGGGGATCAACGCGCTCAAGACGTTCGACCCGCCGCTGCACGCGCTCGACGGGCGCGTGATCGCGGGCGTGCGGCGGATCGGCAAGCACCTCGTGGTCGACGTCGCCGGCGACCTTCACGCGCTCGTGCACCTCATGAACGCCGGCCGCCTGCAGCTCTTCGACAAGCGCGCCTCGCTGCGCGACCGCACGTCGCGCCTGCTCGTCCGCCTGGCCGACGGCCGCGAGCTGCGCCTGCGCGAGTTCGGCACCAAGCAGGCGGCGTGGGTCAAGGTCCTGCGCGCCGAGGCGCTCGCCGATGACGAGGCGATCGCCACGCTGGGTCCCGAGGCGTGGCCCGAGCCGCCCGACGACCTGCGCTCGGTGCTCGACGTCGCGCGCCCGCTGCACTCGCTGCTGCGCGACCAGCGCGTCATCGCCGGCATCGGGCGCTCGTGGGTCGACGAGATCCTCTGGGAGGCGCGCCTGTCGCCGTTCAAGCGCGGCGACGACCTCGATGACGACGAGGCCGACGAGCTGCGCGGCGCGATCGCCTCGGCGCTCGACGGCGCGATCGAGCACTACGAGCGCGTGGTCGAGCTGCCGATCCCCGACAAGCTGCCGATGCCGCTGCAGGTCCACCGCCACCAGGGCGAGCCGTGCCCGCGCTGCGGCGCGACGATCGAGGCGGTCTTCTACGAGGACTACGTCATGTGCTACTGCCCGGCCGAGCAGACCGGCGGCAAGGTGCTCAAGGACCGCCGGCTGTCCCGGCTGTTGAAGTAGGTCCCGACTTACGGTCCGTTGTGCGTCGCGGCCGCCCGCGCCAGCATCGCCGGCATGTACCTACCGCTGACCGTCTCGGACCTCGAGCTGCCCGAGCCCACGGGCGACGCGCCGACCGACGTGGCGATCTACGTCGCGACGAATCTGCTCGACGGCCGGTCGCTGTTCGACATCCTCGGCGACC
>DASXRF010000194.1:0-6832 GCA_036506755.1 Solirubrobacteraceae bacterium
CCGGCCATGCGACAGCTGACGAGCCTGGATGCGCAGTTCCTGGCGATGGAGACCCCGCGGACGTGGGGCCACGTCTCCGGCTTGGCGATCTACGACCCGTCGACCACGCCGACGGGCCAGCTCACGCTCGAGGACGTCACCCGGCTCGTCGGCGAGCGCCTGCACCTGCTGCCGCCGTTCCGGTGGCGGCTGGTCTGGGTGCCGTTCGGGCTCGACCACCCGTACTGGATCGAGGATGCGAACTTCGACATCGACTTCCACGTCCGCGAGAGCGCCGTGCCGCCGCCGGGCGACGACAGGCAGGTTGCGGAGACCGTCTCGCGGATCGTCGCCCGCCCGCTGGATCGCCGCCACCCGCTGTGGGAGCTCTACCTGATCCACGGGCTCAAGGACGGCAACATCGGGATCCTCACCAAGGTCCATCACTCCGCCATCGACGGCGTCTCGGGCGCGGAGATCACCGGCACGCTGCTCGACCTCGACCCGGAGGGCCGCGAGATCCCGCCGCCGAAGCGCACGCAGGTCGGCGAGCGCAAGCCGGGCCAGTTCGAGATGCTCGCGCGCGGCGTGCTCGGCGTGCCCCGCCAGCCCCTGCGCGCGGCGCGCACGCTCCCGTCGACGATCCCCAACCTCGGCGGGCTGCCCGGGGTCAACTCGCTGCCGGTCGTCCCGACGGTCGGGCGCGCCGCCTCGCGGATGCGCCGCCTCGTGCAGGGCAGCCGCGACGGCGAGGTGCTCGAGCGGCCGACCACGCCGGTCCCGCGGACGCGCTTCAACGGGCGGATCTCGCCGCACCGGCGCTTCAGCTTCGCCTCGGTCTCGCTCGAGCGCATCAAGGCGGTCAAGAACGAGCTCGGCGTCACGGTCAACGACGTCGTCGTGGGGATGTGCGCGAGCGCTCTGCGCGCCTGGATGCTCGAGCGCGACGAGCTGCCCGAGGAGCCGCTGGTCGCGATGGTCCCCGTCTCGGTGCGCACGCAGGAGCAGATGGGGACGTACGGCAACCGCGTCTCGGCGATGTTCGTGCCGATCCCGACCGACGAGCCCGACCCGCGCGAGCGGCTGCTGCGCGCGCACGAGATCCTCAAGGCGGCCAAGGAGCGCCACCGCGCCCTGCCGGCCTCGCTGCTGCAGGACGTCACGCAGTTCATCCCGGCCGCGGTCTTCGCGCGCGCCACCCGCGTCGTCACGCAGCTGGGATCGCTGCCGCGCGTGCGCCCCGCGCTCAACCTCGTCATCTCCAACGTCCCGGGTCCGCGCGAGCCGCTGTACATGGCCGGCGCGCAGCTCGTCGCGAACTACCCCGTGTCGGTCGTCACCGACGGCGTCGGGCTGAACATCACGTGCATGAGCTACCGCGACCACGTCGACTTCGGCATCGTCGTCGACCGCGACATGGTCGACGACGCCTGGCCGCTCATGGACGCCGTCCGCGGCGCGCTCGACGAATTCGAGGAGGTGGTCGGAGGTCGCAAGACCGCCGACGTGACGTAGTCGCGGCGCGGGGCTACGATCGCCGTGGATGGAGGTGACGGCGCAAGCCGCGCTGGACCTCACGGACGAGACGCGGGCCGTGCTCGACGCGCTGCCCGTGGCGATCTCGGCCGGCGTCGCCGTGCGCGACGCCGCGGGCCGCATCATCGACCTGCAGACGATCCTCGTGAACGCCGCCGCCGAGCGGGTGACCGGCGTCCCGCGCGAGCGCCTGGTCGGCGCCCGGATCGGCGAGGCGGTCCCCGGCTTCGCCGAGTCCGAGCTCTTCGCGCGCGTCGTGCGGCTCATCGAGACCGGCGAGGGGACGGGAGGCTACGAGACGCCGTGGTGGCGGGGCGAGGACGACGTCGGCGTCTTCCTGGTCGAGGGCGTGCGCTTCGGCGACGGCTTCCTGGCCGTCTTCAACGACGTCACCGAGAGCCGCAAGGCCGACGCCGACCTGCGCGCCAGCGAGGCGCGGCTGGCCGAGGCGCAGCGCATCGCCGAGCTGGGCGTGTGGGAGTGGGACATCCGCCGCGATCGCGTGATCTGGAGCGACGAGCTGTTCCGGATCTTCGGCGTCTCGCCGGCGGAGTACACGCCGAGCTACCAGGGCTACATCGACCGCGTGCACGCCGAGGACCGCGAGCGCGTCGAGGGCGTCCTCGCGGAGGCCGCGCGCGAGGGGCGGCCGTTCACGTTCGACGATCGGATCGTCCGGCCCGACGGGACCGTGCGGCTGCTGCACTGCGGCGGGCGGGTGACGCTCGACGAGAAGGGGCGCCCCACGCGGATGCTCGGCGTCTGCCACGACATCACCGAGCGCACGCAGGCCGAGGGCGCGCTGACCGAGGCGCGGGCCGACATCGAGCGGCGACGCTTCGCCGAGCGCCAGGCCGCGCAGATCAACGAGGGGATCATCGACGGGCTGGTCACCGCGATGCGCGCGCTGGACGCCGGGGACCCGCGCGCGGTGCGCCAGGCCATGACCCAGACGCTCGAGCAGGCCAGCCGCATCGTCACCGACCTGCGCGCGCTGCCGTCCCGGCGCCGCTGAAACGACCGTCCGCTCCGTGGCGGACGAGCGAAAGTGGCCGCGCGAGCCGCCGATGACCGGTCGGTGCGTCTGCTGTCGATCTCCCGCGCCGCCGGCTGCGAGCTGGCACGCGACATCCCCGCGCCCGACCCGCGCCAGATGCCGCTCTTGCGCTCGGGCGCCAAGCTCAGCGACCGCTACGCGCGGGCGCTGGCCGAGGCGGGGATCCACGCGGTGTGGGTCAACGACGCCCTGTCGGAGGGCATCGAGCCCGCCGACCTCGTGCCGCCGCACGTGCGCGAGCGGGCGGCGCGCGGGGTCAGCGACGCGCTGACCGGCGCGCGGGAGGCCTTCGGCCGCCGCCAGCCGCTCTCGCCAGAGGTCGCCCGCGACCTGGCGAGCATCGTCGAGCAGATCGCCGCCAGCGTCGCCACGCACCCCGGCACGGCGCTGGTGCTGACCGACCTCGCCGGCGCGGACGCGTACACCCACCAGCACTCGATCGACGTCTGCGCGCTCGGGCTCCTGCTCGGCAAGCTGCTCTTCGACGCCTCGGGCTGGGAGGACGACCGCGGCCGCCATCGCGTCGACGGCGTCGACCGGCGGCTGCTGCAGCTCGGCCTCGGGCTGCTGCTGCACGACGTTGGCAAGCTCGCCGTGCCCGCGGCGATCCTCAACAAGCGCGAGCCGCTCACCGACGAGGAGCTCGCGGTCGTGCGCACGCACAGCGAGATGGGCGCGGACCTGCTCGCCGGCGACGCGTACTCGCCGGTCGTCCGCGCGATCGTCCGCGAGCACCACGAGCGCTGGGACGGCCGCGGCTACCCGCGCGGCCTGGCCGGCGAGCGGATCCACCAGCTCGCGCGCATCGCCGCCGTCGCCGACGTCTACGACGCGGTGACGAGCGAGCGGCCCTACCGGCCAGCCCAGCCGCCGCACGTCGGCGTGGCGGTGATCACCGGCGGCGCGGGCACCCAGTTCGACCCGCGGGTCGTCGAGGTCTTCCGCCGCGTCGTGGCGCCGTTCCCGGTGGGCGCCGAGATCGCGCTCGCCGACGGGTCGGTCGGCGTCGTCGCCGCGGTCGACGCCGACGATCCCGAGCGCCCGCTCGTGCGCTTCCCCGCCGGCGAGCGCCGCGTCGAGCTCGGCGTCGAGCCGCTCGCCGCGTAAGGCGTTCCGGCCTCCGGCCGGGTTTGTCATTCTGCTTGCCCTCCGCCTGCCGGCATCCGGCCGGCGCCGTCGTCGCAGTAAGCGCGCCGTAATCCCGGCGCGACTACGCTGGGAGCATGCTCTTCACCCGCGCCAAGACCCGCCTGCCCGAGCCCTCCGAGGCGCTGCCCGGCCGTGCGGAGGCGATGCCCGTCCCCGCCCGCCACGACGTCCTCGGCAACCCGCTGACGCCCCCGTTCCCGGAGCGGCTGCAGACCGCGGTCTTCGGCCTCGGGTGCTTCTGGGGCGCCGAGCGGCTCTTCTGGCAGGCGCCCGGCGTGTGGACGACCGCCGTCGGCTACGCGGGCGGCCTGACGCCCAACCCGACCTACGAGGAGGTCTGCAGCGGGCGCACCGGCCACACCGAGGCCGTGCTCGTCGTCTTCGACCCGCAGCAGACCAGCTACGAGGCGCTGCTGAAGGTCTTCTGGGAGGGCCACGACCCGACGCAGGGCATGGGCCAGGGCAACGACGTCGGCACGCAGTACCGCTCGGCGATCTACGTCGCCGACGACGCGCAGCGCGCGGCGGCCGAGGCGGCGCGCGACGCCTACCAGGCGCGCCTGTCCGAGGCCGGGCACGGGACGATCACGACGGAGATCGCGCCCGCGGGCGAGTTCTTCTACGCCGAGCCCTACCACCAGCAGTACCTCGCCAAGAACCCCGGCGGCTACTGCGGACTGGGCGGCACGGGCGTCAGCTGCCCGGTCGGGCTCGGCACGGCGTAGAGGGTTTCGGTCGGCCGGGGACGCCGGCGACGGTCGCGCCGGCGGCGACGTCGCGCGTGACGACGGCGTGCGCGAGCACGCGCGCTCCAGCGCCGACCGTGACGCCGCGCAGGACGCAGGCGCCGCGGTCGAGGATCGCGTCGTCCTGCACGCGCACCGGCGCGGTCACGATCCCCTGGCGGCGGACGGGCTGCTCGGGGTCCGCGTGGACGTGGTCGAAGTCGACGAGCACGTTGCCGCCCTCCAGCTGGCAGCGCGCGCCGATCTCGACGCGCTCGTGGGCCGCGATCACGCAGTTGGGCCCGAGCCGCGCGCCGGGCGCGATCGCCACCCGGCCGGCGCGGACGTGGACGCGGCAACCCTCGTCGAGGCGCGCGCCCTCGCCGATCTCGAGGCGCGCGCCGGCGGCTGCGTCGAGGCGCACGCGCGGCCCGAGCCGCACGCCGGGCGCCAGGACGACGCGGCCGCGACCGCGTAGTCGGGCGGCCAGGCGGCGCAGGGCGGGCACGGGGCCGATGCTACGCGCCGGCCCCGTGCCCCTGGAGGGCCCCCTGCGCGAGGGCCGGGTCAGCCGCGTCCCGGCCCGCCGTGGTCGTCGTCGTCGCCGTGCCCGCGGTCGCCGCGGCGGCGCACGCGCTCGCAGCGGCTGACGTCGTCGTCGGCGTCCACGCGGGCGCGGTCCTCGCCGGCGCCGCAATCGACGACGTCGCGGCTGGACTTCGCCGTGCGTCCGCGGTCGCGTCCCCGGTCGCGCGCGTCGATGCGGTCGTCGCCCGGCCCGCCCTCGAAGCGGTCGGCGCCCCGGGGGTCCCGGAGCCGGTCGTCGCCGGCGCCGCCGTCGAGCGTGTCGTCGCCCGCCTGCCCGTCGAGCGCGTCGCGGCCGGCCTGCCCGCGCAGCGTGTCGTCGCCGCGGCCGCCCCACAGGTCGTCGCGGCCCGCGCCGCCGGCGACCTGGTCGTCGCCGCCGCGCGCGATGACGGTGTCGTCGCCGCCCTTGGTGGAGATCTGGTCGGCGGCGTCGGTGCCGCGGATGACGTCGTGGGCGTCGGTGCCGTCGAAGACCGCGGCCGACGCGATCGCGGTGACCAGGAGAAGCGCGACGCCGAGGATGCTCGCTGCGATGCGGAACTTCACCATGTGCTCTGTGCCTCCCCGGGCGGTTGGGCGGTACGCCCTGTCAACACGCGGGGGCGCGCAGAATCACGTGGCGAGCTGGTTGGCCATCGCGGCCATGAGCAGCATGCCGCCGTCGACGACGAACGAGGCGCCCGTCGTGTACGAGGCGTCGGGGGAGCACAGGTAGGCGATGGCGGCGGCGATCTCACGCGCGTCGCCCGGACGCCCGGCGGGAACGCCGGGACGCTTCTGGGTGTGCGGGTCCGTGTCGGGCTGGCCGGTCATCGGGGTCGAGATCTCCCCGGGCGCCACGGAGTTGACCGTGATGCCGTGCTCGGCGAGCTCGAGCGCCATGACCTTGGTCACGCCGCCCAGGCCGTGCTTGGCCGCCGTGTAGGCGACGGAGCCCTTCAGCGGGACGTGCTCGTGGACCGACGTGACGTTGACGATCCGTCCGCCGCGGCCCTGGGCGGCCATCCGCCTGGCGGCGGCCTGGGCGGCGAAGAAGGCGCCGGTCAGATCGGTGTCGACGACGCGGCGCCAGTGCTCGAGGTCGAGCTCGAGCACCGGCGTCGAGTGCCCGGTCCCGGCGTTGTTGACGAACACGTCGAGGCCGCCGAGGGCGCCGGCGAGCTCGTCGACGAGGGCGATCGCGTCGTCGACCGAGGAGACGTCCGTGCGGCGCACCTCGGCCCGGCGGCCGTGCGAGGCGACCTCCTCCGCCGTCTCGCGCGCGCCCCGCTCGTCGCGATGCCAGGTGACGCCGACGTCGCAGCCCTCCTGCGCCAGGCGCACGGCGGTGGCGCGGCCGATGCCGGAGTCCGAGCCGGTGACGATGGCGATGCGGGGCATGCGGCGCGGCTACCTCGGCCGCGCCGGGGCCAAACGCGCGTCAGGCGGCGGCGATCTCGCCGTCGCCGTCGCGCCGCGCGCTCGTCAGCACGTCGGCGCCGCGGGGCCGCAGCCGGAAGCGGCGCTCGCGCAGGCGCTCGGCGCCGACCTCCTCGATGAGGCCCGCCTCGACCGCGTTGCCGAGCCAGGCGGCGACGTCGCGAATGGTTGCCGAGGGCGCGCGCCGGTTCAGCTGCTCGAAGGTGAGCGGCTCGCTCGAGTGCAGCAGCGCACGGGCGAGCTCATCGGCGCAGGAGGCACGGCGGTCGCTGGGCGGGCGGAGACCCATCTACAAAGCGCTATTCCCAGGTGCGCGGGCGTATATGCGTGCGAAAGATCACTCACCATCTGAGTGCCTCCACGCCACCTTCGCGCAGGC
>DASXRF010000195.1:0-4883 GCA_036506755.1 Solirubrobacteraceae bacterium
GCACGCGGGTGGCGATCCGCAGCCTCGCCCGCCGCGAGCGCGTGCGCCAGGCCGATCGCTTCGGCGAGCGCGCGCGCCACTTCCTCGACCAGAAGATCGAGGGCATCGTCGAGGCGCCGCTGGGCGTCTGCGTCTGCTGCGATCCGGGCGACCCGGGCGTCGAGGTGCTCGGGCGCGGGACGATCCCCGAGACCGACGTCTACAGCACCGCGTGCGCGGTCGAGAACCTGTGGCTCGCGGCGCGCGCCGAGGGTCTGGGCGTGGGCTGGGTGAGCTTCTACCGCCCGGACGACCTGCGCCGGCTGCTCGGGATCCCCTCGCGCGTCGAGCCCGTCGCCTACCTGTGCGTCGGCTGGCCCGACGAGCGGCCCGTCCGCCCCGGCCTCGAGTCCGCCGGCTGGGCGGCGCGCGCGCCGCTGGAGGCCGTCGTCATGGACGAGCGGTGGTCCGACGACGCCCCACCCGCGGCGGCGCCCGCGCCCTCGCGCCCCGCCCTCGACCGGGCCGCGGCGATCGCGGCCCGCGACCGGCTCGACCAGCTCGTCAAGCCGGCCGGGAGCCTGGGTGCGCTCGAGGCGCTCATCGAGCGCTGGGCGTCGATCACCGGCGCGCCGCCGCCCGCGTCGCCGCGCGCCGGCGTGCTCGTATGCGCCGGCGACCACGGCCACGTCGCGCGCGGGACGAGCCTCTACGGCGCCGATGTCTCCGCGCAGGTCGCCGCCGCCGCAGCGCGAGGCGACACGGCGGTCGGCGTCCTCACCCGCCAGGGCGGCCACGAGCTGCTCGTCGCCGACGTCGGGCTCGCAGCGCCGACGCCGCCGGGCGTGCGCGACGCCAAGGTCCGCGCCGGGACGGCGGACATGCTCGACGGCCCGGCGTTGGTCGACGAGGAGCTCGACGCGGCGATCGCCGCCGGCGCGGCGCTCGCCGGCGAGCTCGCAGCGCGCGGCGTCGACTGCCTGGCCCTCGGCGAGATCGGGATGGGCAACACGGCCACGACGGCGGCGCTGCTCTGCGCGCTCACCGGCGCCTCGGCGGCGGTGACCGTCGGCCGGGGCACCGGGCTCGACGCCGCAGGGCTCGAGCGCAAGCGCTCGCTCGTGGCCGCGGCGATCGCGCGCCACGGCGCCCCGCTCGCGCCGCGCGAGGCGCTCCTCGCGGTCGGCGGGCTCGAGCTCGCGGCGCTCGCGGGCGCCGCCGCGGAGGCGGTTCGCCTCCGCTTGCCTGTCGTGCTCGACGGCTACGCCGTCGCGGTGGCAGCGCTCGCCGCCGCTCGCCTGGATGCGGCGGTCGGCGAGGTCCTCGTCGCGAGCCACCGCTCGGCCGAGCCCGGCCACGACCTCGCCCTCGCGGAGCTCGGAGCGGAGCCGCTCCTCGATCTCCGGCTGCGCCTCGGCGAGGCGTCCGGCGCGCTGCTCGCGCTGCCGATCATCGCGGCGGCCGGCGCGCTGCACGCGCAGATGGCGACGTTCGAGGAAGCCGGCATCGAGCAGCGGACCTGAGCGGATGGGCCCCGTGCGGCGCGCGGCGGGCGGCGCCAGGCTCGCGCTCGCCCTCCTCACCGTCCTGCCCGTGCGGCCGCGCGGAGACGCTGCCGCGCTCGGCACCGCAGCGGCCTGGTTCCCGGCCGTGGGCGCGCTCATCGGCGTGACCGCGGGCGGCGTCTGGATCGCAGCCGAGCCGACGCTCGGGGCCGGGGTCGCCGGCGTGCTGGCGACCATCGCCCTGATCGTCGTCACCGGAGCGCTCCACCAGGACGGCCTCGCGGACTGCGCCGACGGGCTCGGCGTCCGCGGCGATCGGCAGCGCCGGCTCGAGGTCATGCGCGACCCGTCGATCGGAGCCTTCGGGACGATCGCGCTCGTCGCCTGGGCGCTCCTGCTCGCGACCGCGCTCGCCGCACTCCCGCACGCGGACGCCGTCCGGACCCTCGTGCTCGCCGCGGCGCTCGGGCGCTGGGGCGCGGTCGTGCACGGCGCCTTCGCAGCGCCGGCCCGAGCAGAAGGTCTCGGCGCGGCATTCAGCGTCTCGCCGGCCGCCACCGTCGTGGCGACGTCCTCGGTCGTCATCGCCGCACTCGCGCTGGGCCCGGCGCGCGGCTTGGCCGCCGTGGGTGCGGCCGGCCTCGCAACGCTCGCGACCACGGCCTGGGCCCGGCGCGCGCTCGGCGGGCGGACCGGGGACACGCTCGGCGCGACGGTCGCGATCGTCGAGCTCGTCACGTGCCTGGTGCTGGTGAGCTTCGCGCGCGGCTAAGGTTCGCGCTGAAAACCGGGGGGTCCCCGTGTGAGGGGCTGAGAGGGCGCTTCCTGGCGCCGACCCGCCGAACCTGATCTGGGTCATGCCAGCGAAGGGAGTGTCCGATGCCGGAATGCCGCACGCAGATGCACCTCGCCCGCCGCGGCGTCGTCTCGCCGGAGATGGCGAGGGTCGCCGAGCGCGAGCAGCTGCCCGCCGAGGTCGTCCGTGACGAGGTCGCCCGCGGCCGGATGATCATCCCGGCCAACGTCCACCACGACGCCCTCGATCCCATGGCCATCGGCCTGCGGGCGCGCGTCAAGGTCAACGCCAACATCGGCAACTCGCCGACGACCTCGTCGCTGGACGAGGAGGTCGCCAAGCTCGAGCTCGCGGAGCGCTGGGGCGCGGACACCGTCATGGACCTCTCGACGGGCAAGCGGATCGACGCGACGCGCGAGGCGATCCTCGCGCGAGCGAGCGTGCCGATCGGCACCGTGCCGATCTACCAGGCGGTCGAGCGGGTCAAGCACCCCGAGGACCTCACCGCCGAGCTGCTGCTCGACGTCATCGCCCACCAGGCGCGCCAGGGCGTCGACTACATGACCATCCACGCCGGCGTGCGCCTCGAGCACCTGCCGCTGTGCCGGCACCGGGTCACCGGGATCGTGTCGCGCGGCGGCGGCCTGCTCGCGCGCTGGATGGTCCACCACCGCCGCGAGAACCCGCTCTACGAGGCGTTCGACGAGATCCTTGAGATCTGCCGCGAGCACGACGTCTCGCTCTCGCTCGGCGACGGGCTGCGGCCCGGCTGCATCGCCGACGCCTCCGACGCCGCGCAGTTCGCCGAGCTCGGCACCCTAGGCGAGCTGACCGAGCGCGCGTGGGCGCGCGACGTGCAGGTGATGATCGAGGGCCCCGGGCACGTCCCGATGGACCAGCTGGAGATGAATGTCCGCCGCCAGCAGGAGGTCTGCCGCGAGGCGCCGTTCTACACGCTCGGCCCCCTGGTCACCGACATCGCCCCCGGCTACGACCACATCACCTCGGCGATCGGCGCGGCCATCGTCGGCTGGCACGGCACCTCGATGCTCTGCTACGTCACCCCCAAGGAGCACCTCGGGCTGCCCAACGCCGAGGACGTCAAGCAGGGGCTGATCGCCTACCGGATCGCCGCGCACGCGGCCGACCTAGCCCGCGGCGACCGGCGCGCCGCACGCTGGGATCGCGCGCTGTCCGAGGCGCGCTTCGCCTTCGACTGGCAGCGCCAGTTCGACCTCGCCGTCGATCCCGAGACCGCGCGCGAGATGCACGACGCAACGCTCTCCGACGACTACTTCAAGACCGCCGAGTTCTGCTCGATGTGCGGGCCCAAGTACTGCCCGATGCACAACTTCCGCGACGTCGACTGGGACGAGCTGCGCGCCGTGGTCGAGGAGCGCAAGCGACGGCGATCTCCTGCCACCGCGTGATCGGCGCCCCCGCGCCGGCGAGCCCGCTGGCGCGGATCGGCACTCGCCGCCGTGAAAATCACGCGAAGTCTGCGGTCCCCTGCGCGCACCTGCACCCCGGAAACGCCCGATCGGGCCCCGGACGGGGCTGACGCGGCGGTTTCGCGCAGGCGCCGATGCGCTCGCGAGCGGCCTCGGCCACCCATGCATCCGCGAGGGGGCGTCATCAAGCCACCGAGCGATGCGCGCTCCCGAAGGCGTGTGTGCGCGTTGGTTTCTTCCTGCGTCCCCCGCTGGGCCGCAAGCTGGCGCCTCAGTGACGCCGTGCTGCCCGATCGGAACGGCGCCTGCCAAAGGAGGAAACGCGTTGTTCACTCAGCTTGCAGCTCCGCGCGGGCCTCGTGCCCTGCGCCGCGGCGTCGCGTTGGCCGCGGCGCTGCTCGGCGCCGCGGTGTTCGCCGGACCGGCGCACGCCGTCGGCATCGGCCTCAACGGTCCGCTTGACCCATCGTTCAGCTGGCCGACCTGGTACGAGGACGCCATCGGCCAGCGCCTCGTGCCCTGCCTCGACGGGCCGCAGTGCCTGGCCACCATCGAGCGCCCGGACCCCGGCGCGCCCGTCTCGTTCCCGAACAACTTCCCGGTCGAGCAGTTCTGGTTCGAGGCGGACACCGTCATCGGCGATCCGCTGGCCCCGGACGTCGAGTACGTGGCGGGCCAAGAGGGCGCCTTCGGCGGGGCCGGGGACGTCGTCGACGGCCAGCAGGTGGCCTTCGGCCGCCTGCGCATCCGGGTCTTCACCGGCCTTCAGGCCGGCAAGGTCTACCGCGTGACCCATCCCTACGGCGTCGACGAGTTCGTGGCCGCTGCCGGCGCGCGTCAGATCAACTTCACCGACGACGTCGGCTGCTTCAAGCCTGACCTCGGTGCGGGTCCGTGCACCCTTGCCGACTACGCCTCGTTGGGCGGCAGCCGGATCGGGCCGAACTTCTTGCAGTGGGACACGCGCGTTTCGATGCCGCCGGCCGGCTTCATCGGCGACTCGACGGTCTCCCACGAGGTCGTCGGAAGCCCGTTCAACACCAACTTCTTCAAGGTCGAGGAGCTGACTGGCCTCAACGGCACGCCGGTGCGCACGGTGTACTTCACCGACAAGTTCAACGTCCAGGGCAAGCTGGCCCCGGGCGCGACGCC
>DASXRF010000196.1:0-5230 GCA_036506755.1 Solirubrobacteraceae bacterium
CGCCTTCCTGCGCCGGCTCGGCGGCGGCTGCGCCCTGCCGGTCGGCGCGCTGGCCACCCTGGAGGGCGACGAGCTGTTCCTGCGGGTCGTCCTGGCCGATCCGGAGGGCCGCCGGCTCGAGCGCCGCGCCGGGCGCGCCCGTCTCGACGCGGCGCCGGCGCTCGCGGCCGAGCTGGCCGACCAGGCCCTGGCCGCGCTGCCGCCGGAGGCGGTCGCCGAGCGCATGGGCGCCGGCCGGGCGCTGCCGACGGGCGAGAGGCCGGGCTGGCGGTGAGGCGGCTGCAGGGGCGGCGCGTCGTCGTGACCCGCGCTCCCGGACAGGGCGGTCAGCTGGCCCGGCTGCTGACCGAGGCCGGCGCCGAGCCGGTCGAGTTCCCGGCGATCGCGATCGGGCCGCCGCCCGACCCGGGACCGCTCCGGGCCGCGCTCGAGGGTCTGGACGGCTACGAGTGGCTGGTCCTGACCAGCGCCAACGGCGTGCTGCACGGCCTCGGACAGCAGCGTCCGTTCGCGGGCGGCATCGCCGCGGTCGGGCCGGCGACCGCGGCGGCGCTGCGCGAGCTCGGCTGGCCGGTCGACTGGATGCCGGACGAGGCGCGGGGCGCGACCCTCGCGGAGGGGCTGCCGGTCAGGCCGGGCGAGCGCGTGCTGGTCCTGCGCTCGGACCTGGCCGACGGCGCGCTGGCGCGCCGTCTGCGCGAGCGAGGCGCGCGGGTCGACGACGTCGTGGCGTACCGCACGGTGCCCCGCCGGGAGTCCTCACCCGAGCTGCGCGGCCTGTTCAAGGACGGTGCGGTCGACGCGGTCGTCCTGATGAGCCCCTCGGCCGTCGACGGCCTGCTGAACGCCTGCGGCGTCGACCCGGGGCTGTACGCCGGCGCCGCGCTGGTGAGCGCCGGTCCGACCACCTCGGCGCGCATCCGGGCGCGCCGTCTGACGCTCGGGGCCGAGGCGACCGCGCCCGCGCCCGAAGCCCTGATCGAGGCGCTCGCGAGCGCCCTTGGAGCGAAGATGCGATGACGATTCAGACGCGAACGCAGACGCTGGTCCACCGGCCGCGGCGCCTGCGGCGCACCGCACCGCTGCGCCGCCTGGTCGCCGAGGCACGCCTGTCGCCCGACGACCTGGTCCTGCCGCTCTTCGTCGACGACGAGCCGACCGGGCGCCGTCCGATCGGGAGCATGCCCGGCGTGTTCCGCTGGTCGGTCGACCGATTGCCCGAGATCCTCGAGCGGGTCGCGGCCGGGGGCGTCCCGGGCGTGCTGCTCTTCGGCGTGCCGACCGCCAAGCACGACGACGGCCGCGGCGCCTGGGACCCGGCCGGGCCAGTTCAGCGCGCGATCGCGCGCATCAAGCAAGCCGCGCCCGACCTGGTCGTGATGACCGACGTCTGCCTGTGCGAGTACACGACCCACGGCCACTGCGGCCTGATCGACGACCACGCCATGTGCAACCCGGTCAACGACGCCAGCGTCGAGCTGCTGGTGCGCCAGGCGCTGAGCCACGCCGAGTCGGGCGCCGACGTGGTCGCGCCGTCGGACATGTTCGACGGCCGGGTCGGCGCGATCCGGCGGGGGCTCGACGAGCGGTCCTTCGAGGACGTCGCGATCGTGTCCTACGCCGCCAAGTACGCCTCGGCCTACTACGGCCCCTTCCGCGAGGCGGCCGGCTCGGCCCCGGCCTTCGGCGACCGGCGCAGCCACCAGATGGATCCGGCCAACGCCCGCGAGGCGCTGCGCGAGCTCGCGCTCGACGCCGCGGAGGGCGCCGACGTGCTGATGATCAAGCCGGCGCTGGCCTACCTCGACGTTCTGGCGCGGGCGCGCGAGCGCTTCGACCTGCCGCTGGCGGCCTACAACGTCTCGGGCGAGTACGCGATGGTCAAGGCCGCGGCCGCCAACGGCTGGGTCGACGAGCCGCGGATCGTGACCGAGAATCTGCTCGCGATGCGGCGCGCCGGCGCCGACTTCGTCTTCACCTACCACGCACTCGAGGTTTGCGAATGGCTGCGGCGGTGACCTCGCGCTCGGCCGAGCTGTTCGCCCGGGCCGAGCGCGTCACGCCCGGCGGCGTCAACAGCCCGGTGCGCGCCTTCACGGCGGTCGGCGGCGCGCCGCGCTTCGTCGCCCGCGCCCGCGGCGCCCGGCTCTGGGACGCCGACGGCAACGAGCTGGTCGATTACATGCTCTCCTGGGGGCCGCTGATCCTGGGCCACGCCGCGCCCGAGGTCGTCCGGGCGATCCAGGCCGCGGCCGCGGACGGCACATCGTACGGCGCGCCGACCGAGCGCGAGGTCGAGCTGGCCGAGGAGATCGCCCGGGCCCTGCCCGCGGTCGCGTCGGTCCGGCTGGTCTCCTCGGGCACCGAGGCGGCGATGAGCGCGCTGCGGGTCGCCCGCGCCTTCACCGACCGGGCCGCGGTCGTGAAGTTCGCCGGCTGCTACCACGGCCACGCCGACGCGCTGCTGGTCCAGGCCGGCTCGGGCGCGGCGACGCTCGGCCTGCCCGACTCGCCGGGCGTGCCGGCGGCCTGGACGCGCGACACGCTGGTCGCGCCCTACAACGACCCCGCGGCCGTCGAGGCGCTCTTCCGGGCGCGCGGGCACGAGATCGCGGCCGTGATCGTCGAGCCGGTCGCCGGGAACATGGGCGTGGTCGCGCCGGCCGCGGGCTTCCTGGCCGGGCTGCGCCGCCTCTGCGACGAGCACGGCGCGCTGCTGGTCTTCGACGAGGTCATCACCGGGTTCCGGGTCGGGCGGGGCGGCGCGCAGGCGCGCTACGGGGTCCGCCCCGACCTGACGCTGCTGGGCAAGATCGTCGGCGGCGGCCTGCCGCTGGCGGCCTACGGCGGGCGGGCCGAGGTGATGGCGCTCGTCGCCCCGGCCGGTCCGGTCTACCAGGCCGGCACGCTCGCGGGCAACCCGCTGGCGACCGCGGCCGGGCTGGCGACGCTGCGCGCGCTCGACGAGGGGCTGTACGCCGCGCTGGAGGAGCGGACCGGACGGCTGGTCGACGGCCTGGTCGCGGCGGCCGGCGCGGCCGGGGTGCCGGTCCAGGCCAACCGGGTCGGCTCGATGGCGACGCTCTTCTTCGCCGCGGCGCCGGTCGTCGACTACGCCAGCGCGATGCGGGCCGACCGCGGGCGGTACGCCCGCTTCTTCCGGGCGATGCTCGGGCGCGGGGTGTACCTGCCGCCGGCCCAGTTCGAGGCGTTCTTCCTCTCGCGGGCGCACGCCGAGGCGGACCTGGAGCTCACGCTCGCGGCGGCGCGCGCGGCGTTCACGGAGGCACGATGACCGTCCACGCACCGACGACCCCGCGGGCGCGCTTCCTGGCGGCCTGCCGGCGCGAGCCGACCGACGCGACGCCGGTCTGGTTCATGCGCCAGGCCGGCCGCTGCCTGGCCGACTACCGGGCCCTGCGCGAGCGGTACGCGATCCTGGAGATCGCCAAGACGCCCGAGCTGGCCTGCCGGGTCGCGCGCATGCCGGTCGAGCAGCTCGGCGTCGACGGCGCGGTCCTGTTCGCCGACATCATGCTCCCGCTGGAGGGCATGGGCGTCTCGCTGGAGATCCAGCCCGAGGTCGGCCCGATCGTCCACCGCCCGATCCGGACGCTGGCCGACGTCGCGCGGCTGCGGGTCGCCGACCCGGCGGAGTCGGTCCCCTACGTCCTGGAGACGATCCGGCTGCTGCGGGCCGAGCTCGGCGAGCGGGCGGCCGTGATCGGCTTCGCCGGCGCGCCGTTCACGCTGGCCTGCTACCTGATCGAGGGCCGCCCGTCGCGCGACTACGCCCAGGCCAAGGCGCTGATGTACCGCCAGCCCGAGGTCTGGGCGGCCCTGATGGGCAAGCTGGCCGACCAGATGGCCGCCTACCTGGGGGCCCAGGCCGCGGCCGGCGCCGACGTCGTGCAGCTCTTCGACAGTTGGGCCGGCGCGCTCGGGCCGGACGACTACGCCGCCCGCGTCCTGCCGTGGAGCCGCCGCAGCTTCGACGGCGTGCGCGGCCGGGTGCCGACGATCCACTTCGGGACCGGCACGGCCGGGCTGCTCGAGCCGATGGCCCGGGCCGGCGGCGACGTGGTCTCGGTCGACTGGCGCCTCCCGCTGGACGAGGCCTGGGCCCGGATCGGGCTCGACCGGGGCATCCAGGGCAACCTCGACCCGGTCCGGCCGCTGGCCGGCTGGGCGGCGGCCGAGGAGGGGATGCAAGACGTGCTCGCCCGCGCCGGCGGTCGGCCCGGCCATGTGTTCAACCTCGGGCACGGCGTGCTGCCCCAGACCGACCCGGACGTGCTGCGCCGGCTGGTCGACCGGGTCCACGAGGAGACGCGCCGATGACGACCGGCGTGCTCCTGATGACCTACGGCTCGCCGACGGACCGCGCCGACGTCGGCGCCTACCTGACGCGGGTGCGGGGCGGGCGGACGCCCTCGGCGGAGACGGTCCGGGAGTTCGAGCGCCGGTACGCGCTGATCGGCGGCTCGCCGCTCATCCCGATCACCCGGGCGCAGGCGCGGGGGCTCGAGGCGGCGCTCGGGCCGGGCTTCGTCTGCGGCGCGGGCATGCGCTTCTCCGAGCCCTCGGTCGCCGCCGCCGCCCGCGAGCTGGTCGCGCGGGGCGCCGGGCGGCTGCTCGGGCTCATCGTCTCGCCGCAGTACTCGCCGATCATCATGGGCGGCTACGGCCGGGCGCTGGAGGAGGCGGCCGGGCCGCTCGGCGTCCCGGCCGGGGTGGTCGAGGGCTGGTGGGACGAGCCCGCCTTCGTCCGGGTGATGGCCGACCGGGTGGTGCGGGGCCTGGAGCGCTTCCCGGCCGGGCTGCGGGGGGCGGTCCCGGTCCTGCTGACCGCCCACAGCCTGCCCAAGCGGGTCGTCGACCGGGAGCCGGGCTTCGTCGTCCAGCTCACGGCCAGCGCCGGCCTGATCGCCGCGGCGGCCGGGCTGGCGCCCGAGCAATGGCGCTTCGCCTACCAGTCGGCCGGCCACACGCCCGAGGAGTGGCTCAAGCCGGACATCCTCGACCTGCTGCCCGCGCTGGCCGCCGCGGGGCACCGCCGCGTCCTGCTCGCCCCGGTCCAGTTCGTCGGCGACCACCTCGAGACGCTCTACGACATCGACGTCGGCGGCAAGGAGCAGGCCGAGGCGGCCGGCTTCGTCGGCTTCGAGCGGGCGCCGGCGCCCAACGCCGACCCCGACCTCTGCCGGGCGCTGGCCGAGGTCGTGCGCAA
>DASXRF010000197.1:0-6833 GCA_036506755.1 Solirubrobacteraceae bacterium
CGAGCAGCGCGCGGCGCGGGAGGACCCCTGAGAGGTAGCCGCCGATCACGGCGAAGACGATCGACGGCGGGGCCATCCATGCGAACAGCCGCCAGTTGACGCGCCCGGCCCGCAGGTGCGCGATCGCGGCGGTCGCCGCCGCGGCCGCGCTGACCACGAGGTTCGCGCCGGTCCCCGCCGCGGCGCTCGAGGCGACCAGCAACGTCGCCGGCAGGCGCAGGTTGCCGAGCACCAGCCCGACGAGCCCGCCGGCCAGCGCGACGGTGAAGCACCACGCCGCGTACAGCGCCCATTCCACGCCGTGGAATGCTGCACGCGTCGTGTCCGACACGCTTTTCGACCCGAGCGCCGGCGAGCCGCCGCGCACCCGGACCGGTGTCCCCGCCGACCAGGCGCCGCTCGCCGTGCGGCTGCGCCCCCGCACGCTCGACGAGCTCGTCGGCCAGCAGCACCTCCTGCACGAGGGCAGCGCGCTGCGCCGCGCGCTCGACGAGGGGCGCGCGCACTCGATGGTCCTCTATGGCCCGCCGGGGACGGGCAAGACGACGATCGCCCGCCTGGTGGCGAGCGCCGCGCACGCGGCCTTCGAGGAGCTCAGCGCGGTCGAGGCCGGCCGCGCCGAGGTCCGCGCGGTGCTCGGGCGCGCCGCCCACCGCCGCGCGGCGACCGGCGAGGCGACGGTCTTCTTTCTCGACGAGATCCACCGCTTCAACAAGGCCCAGCAGGACGCGCTGCTGCCCGCCGTCGAGGAGGGGCTCGTCGTGCTGATCGGCGCCACGACCGAGAACCCGTACTTCGAGGTCAACTCGGCGCTGCTGTCGCGCACCCACGTCTACGAGCTCGAGCCGCTGTCGGCAGCCGACGTCGAGGCGCTGCTGCGGCGCGCCCTGGAGCGCGGCGAGGTGGGCGACGCGCGCGTCGACGAGGAGGCGCTCGCCTTCCTGGCCGAGCGGGCGGCCGGCGACGCGCGCACGGCGCTGGCCGCGCTGGAGCTGGCGGCGGTCGGCGGCCACGTCACGCTCGCCGTCGCCGAAGACGCCCTGCAGCGCCGGGCGGTCCGCTACGACAAGGCCGGCGACCAGCACTACGACCTCATCTCGGCGTGGATCAAGTCGACGCGCGGCACGGACCCCGACGCCTCGCACTACTACCTCGCGGTCAGGCTGGAGGGCGGCGAGGACCCGCGCTTCATCGCGCGGCGGATGATCGTGCTGGCGTCCGAGGACATCGGCAACGCGGACCCGGAGGCGCTGCAAGTCGCCGTCGCGGCCGCCCACGCGGTCGATCACGTCGGGATGCCCGAGTGCGTGCACGCGCTCGCCCAGGCGGCAATTTTTCTTGCTCTGGCGCCGAAGTCCAACGCCGCCTACCGCGCGATCGCCGCCGCGCGCGCTCACGTGCGCGAGCACGGCGCCCAGCCGCCGCCCGACCACCTGCGCTCGGCCGCCTACCCGGGCGCGAAGGCGCTCGGGCGCGGCGCGGGCTACGACTACCCTCACGGCCGGCCCGGCCGCCTCTCCGAGCAGGAGCTCATGCCGGCCGGGCTCGAGGGCGTGCGCTTCTACCACCCCGACGAGGCCGAGGCGCGGCTGCTCGAGCGCCTCGAGGAGGTCCGGAAGGCTCGGGGGCGAACCAAGTAGGGGTGGGCGCGACGCGTCCACGACTTCAAGTTGCGCTTAGGCCCCCCTGCGAACCTCCGTTCGTGCTTCTGCACCACTCACTTCCCGGCGGCGTACGCCTGCGCCTGCCCCACCGCGCCGACGCCGACGGCGTGCGCGCCCTGTGCGCGCGCCACGGTGCGGACTGCGATCCCGACGAGCTCCTGCGCTTCGACCCGCGCGAGCGCGCGGTGATCTGCGCGACCGCGGGGATCGGCGCGGCGGAGACGATCGTGGGCGTCGGGGCGATCCGGCTGTGCCGCGGCGCCGAGCCCGACGTGCTGCTCGGCGACGACGAGGCGCTGGCCGCCGCGTTGCGCACCGCGCTCGCCGCGCGCGTCGTCTCGCGCCCGCCCGCGCCGCGCCCGCGGGGGCACGGCGTGCGGCTCATGCGCGCCCTGGCCCGACGCACTACGTGACAGATTGTGCGGCCCATGGCCGCGACCGTCGAAGCGCTCTCGCAGTCCGTCGCCCACGTGCAGCCGCTGTGGGCGCAGCTGCGCGTCCCGGACCGGGCGCGCTACCTGCGGCGCGCGGCCCAGGCCGTCGTCGACGAGCTCGACGAGCTCGTCGACCTCTTCGGCCGCGCCCACGACCGCACGCCCGGCGAGGTGGCCGCGCTCGAGCTGCTGCCCGCCATCGACGGGCTGACGTGGCTGGCCGACAGCGGCGCGCGCGCGCTGCGCGAGCGCCGGCTGAGCGTTCCGCGCGGCACGCACCCGCTGGCCCGCGCGCGCCTGGCCTTCGAGCCGCTCGGCGTGGTCGGCCTGCTCGGCGCCGCCGACGCGCCGTTCGCCCAGCCGCTGTGGCAGGTCGGCGCGGCGCTGCTCGCCGGCAACGGCGTCGTGCTCGCGCCGCATCCGCGCGGCGCGCTGGGCGCCGAGCGGATCGCGCGGCTGTTCGCGCGCGCGAGCCTGCCCGAGGGCCGGCTCGCCCTCGCGCCGGCCGGCGGCGTGCTCGAGCCCGAGGGGCTGGCGAAGGCCTTCGTGCCCGGCTCGGAGGAGGGCCGGCTCGCCGCCGCGGCGTGCTCGGTCGCCGGCGTGCCGGTCGAGATAGACGAGGGCGGCGGCGCGGCCGCGCTCGTGCTGGCCGACGCCGCGGTGGGCCGGTCGGCGCGCGGCGTGGCCAACGCCGCGTTCGCCGGCGGCGGGCGCACGCGCGGCGCGGCGAAGCGCGCCTGGGTGGCGCGCGGCGTCCACGACGCCTGGGTGGAGCGCGTCGTCGCGGCGGCGGGGCGGCGCGCGCCGGTCGGCGCCGGCGAGGCGGTGGCCGAGCTGCTCGCCGACGCCGTCGCATCCGGGGCGCGCCTGCGCTGCGGCGGCCCGCTGGGTGCGGGCGCGTTCGCCCCCGCTGTGCTCACCGGCGTCAGCGAGGACATGCGGATCGCGCGCGAGATCGCCGACGCCCCCGTCCTCGCGGTGACCGGTGTCGGCTCGTCCGGCGAGGCGATCGCCGCGGCCAACGCGAGCGGCCTGTGCGCGGGCGCCTCGGTGTGGACGGCGAGCCCGTACGAGGGCGCCCGGATCGCGCGCGAGCTGCGCTCCGGCCCGACGTGGCTCAACGACCACGTCGTCGCCCCGGCGCTGCCCGCCGTCACGCTCGCCCCCGGGCTGGGCGGCGCCGAGGGCGTGCGCGCCTACGCGCGGCCGCGGCCGATTACGTGGTCGGCCCCCGGCGCGCCGGCGTTCTGGTGGGGTCCCTACGACGAGCGCCTGGCCGCGGCGGCGCGCGCGGTCATCCGCCTGCGCTCGGTCCGCGACCGCGACCGCGAACGCGCCTGGCGCGAGGGCGCGCTGCCGATCGCCCGCGTCGTGGCCCGCGCCTTGCGTCACCGGCGGGGGTAGGGCCCTACCCTGTTGGACCATGCCTGCCGCCGCCTACTCCGGGAAGGAATGCGTCTGCCAGTACCGCCGCGGGATCTGCGACCAGACCTGCGTGCAGGACATGCTGGACACGCCGTTCTACATCGCCTGCCTGCGCCTGACCGGGCGGCGCTGCCTCGTCGTCGGCGGCGGCCCGATCGGCCTGGAGAAGGTCGAGGGGCTGCTGGCCTGCGACGGCGACGTCACGCTGATCGCGCCCGAGGCGGTCGACGAGCTGCGCGAGCTCGCCGCAGAGGGCTCGATCCGCTGGGAGCAGCGCGAGTACGCCGGCCCGCAGGACCTCGAGGGCGTCTTCATCGTCATCGCCTCGACCGACGTCACCGACACCAACATCCGGATCTACGAGGACGCCGAGCGCCGCGCGATGCTGGTCAACATCGTCGACGTCCCGCCGCTGTGCAACTTCATCCTGCCGGCGATCGTGCGCACCGGCCCCGTCGCCATCGCCATCTCGACCGCGGGGGCGTCGCCGGCGCTGGCCAAGCGCATGAAGCGCCAGATCGCCGACGAGTACGGCGAGCCCTACGCGAAGCTCGCGATCATGCTCAACGACGCCCGCGGCTGGGCCAAGGGCACGCTGCCGACCTACCAGGACCGCAAGGACTTCTTCGAGGGCATCGTCAACGGCGACCCCGATCCGGTCGAGCTGCTGCGCCAGGGTCGCGAGCAGGAGGTGCGCGACCTGATCGCCGCCGCCCAGCGCACCGCCGCGCCCGCTTGAAGCCGCTCTCGCACCTCGACGAGGCCGGACGCGCCCGGATGGTCGACGTGGCCGGCAAGGAGGTCACCGACCGGCGCGCGGTGGCCCGCGCCCTCGTGCGGATGTCGCCGGCGACGGCCGCCGCGGTGGCCGCCGGCGACGCGCCGAAGGGCGACGTGCTCGGCACCGCGCGGCTGGCCGGCATCCAGGCGGCGAAGCGCACGAGCGACCTCATCCCGCTCTGCCACCCGCTGCCGCTGACCTTCGTCGGCGTGGAGGTGGAGGTCGACGCGGCAGCCGGCCTGGTGACGCTGACCGCCGAGGCGCGGGCGACCGCGCGCACCGGCGTGGAGATGGAGGCGCTGACCGCCGCGAGCGTCGCGGCGCTGACCGTCTACGACATGGTCAAGGGGATCGAGCAGGGGGTCGAGATCGCCTCCGTCGCGCTGCTCGCCAAGACCGGCGGCAAGGCCGACTATCGCCGAGCCTGAGCAGATCGTCAGCGCGCTGCTGCGCGCGTTCGCCGAGCGCGACCCCGAGGCCCTCGCCGAGCTGACCGTCCCCGACGTCGTCTTCGAGCCCGTCTCCACGCCGGTCGCCGAGCGGCGCACCTATCGCGGCCACGAGGGCCTGCGCGCGTACATCGCAGACCTGGCGCGCGACTGGGACGAGTTCGACGTCTCGATCTCCGAGGTCCGGCCCGGGCCGCAGCACTACGTGGCCATCGGCCGGGTCTACGCCCGCGCCGGCGGCGTGATCGCCGACGGCCCGGCGGCCTTCGTCTTCGAGCTGCGCGAGGGGCGCGTCGCCTGGGGCAAGACGTTCCGCGACCGGGCCGAGGCGCTGCGGTTCGCCCGTCTATTGTGAGGCGCTAGTGGGCGCGTCCGCAAGTCCGGCGGGTCGTCGGGCGTCGTCCGGTCCCGACTGGGGCCGCGCGACGTCCGAGGGTGTGGCTCAGCCACATCGAGGACCGTCGCGTGGCGACAGGCGGCAGCGGACGACGTCCGAAACCCGCCGGACTTGCGGACGGGTCCACTAGTGCGGACCGCCGTGCTGACCGTGTCGACGGCCGTCTCACGCCGCGAGGCCGAAGACCTGTCGGGCCCGCTGCTCGCCCAGCGCGCCGAGGAGGCCGGGGCCGACATCATCGCCATGGAGGTCGTCCCGGACGACTTCGCGCTGATCGAGGACCGGATCCGCCACTACGTCGAGGACGGCGTCGAGCTCGTCTTCACGACCGGGGGGACGGGCTTCACGCCCGACGACGTCACGCCCGAGGCGACGCGCGCGGTGATCGAGCGCGACGCCCCCGGGCTCGCCGAGGCGATGCGCGCGGCGTCGCTGCCCCACACGCCGATGGCGATGCTCAGCCGGGGCGTCTCGGGCATCGCGGGCGGGACGCTGATCGTCAACTTCCCGGGCAGCCCGAAAGCCGTGGAGGAGAGCTTCGGGGTCATCGCGCCGGCGCTGCGCCACGCCGTCGACCTCCTGCAGGGTGACGGACGGCGCCATCATTGAGCTCGAGCGGCTGACGCGCGCCTACGGGGAGCGCGTCGCCCTGGCCGGCGTGACGCTGTCCCTGCCGGCGGGCCGCACGCTCGTCGTCTTCGGGCCCAACGGGGCGGGGAAGTCGACACTGTTGCGCGTGCTCGCGACGCTGCTGCGCCCGACCGAGGGCGTCGCGCGCGTGCTCGGCCGCGAGCTGCCCGGCGAGGCGTGGGCGGTGCGCGGGCGCATCGGCTTCCTCGGTCACGAGCCGCTGCTCTACCGCGAGCTGACCGGGCGCGAGAACCTGCGCTTCCAGGCGCGGCTGTTCGGCGTCGGCGACGAGCGGATCGCCGAGCTGCTCGAGCGCCTGCAGCTCGAGCGCCGCGCCGACGAGCCCGTCCGCAACCTCAGCCGCGGCACGGTGCAGCGGATGGCGGTCGCGCGGGCGATCCTCCACGACCCAGAGCTGCTGCTGCTCGACGAGCCGCGCGCCAACCTGGACCCGGCGGCGAGCGACCTCATCGGCCCGCTGCTGAGCGGGCGCACGCGCGTGATCACCAGCCACGACCCGGCCGGCGGCCTCGCCGAGGCCGACCTCGCGCTCGGGCTGCGCGGCGGGCGCACCGAGCTGCTGGCGCCCGCCGCCGACGTGAGCGTGGCCGACATCGGAGCGCTGTACCGATGAGCGACCAAAGACTGCGTCTTTGGTCTAACGCGAAGGCTTCGTCTTCGCGAGGGTGGCTGTTGCCATGAGCGTCCTGGGCGCCCTCCTGCGCAAGGAGCTGCGCATCGAGCTGCGCACGCTGGAGGCCGTCCCCGGCATGAGCCTGTTCGCGGTGACGACGTTCATCGTCTTTCACTTCGGGCTTGACCGCCCGACCGTGCAGGGCGACCTCGCCGCCGGCGTGCTCGTCGTGACGCTGCTCTTCGCGGCCATGCTCGGCATCAACCGGCTGTGGGTCGCCGACGAGGAGCAGGGCGGCTTCGACGCCGTGCTCCTCGCGCCGATCGACCGCACGTCGCTCTTCGTGGCCAAGGCGATCGCCATGCTCGTCTATCTGGTGGTGCTCGAGATCGTGGCGCTCCCCGCCTTCGCGTTCCTGC
>DASXRF010000198.1:0-3611 GCA_036506755.1 Solirubrobacteraceae bacterium
TGCTTCCTCGTCGCCTACGAGACCGGCACCGAGGCGCTGATCGGCGACATGCTCGCGGCGGTCGCGGGGCTCGAGAGCCCCGACTGGCGCGCGCGGCTGCGTGCCTCGATGGAGGTCTACACCGGGACGCTCGCCGCCGAGCCCGACCTCGCGCGCGTCTTCCTGATCGACGTGCTCGGCGCGGGGCACCGGGCGGTCGAGCTGCGCCGGCGCGTCTACGAGCGCTACGTCGACCAGTACCGCGTCCTCGGCGCGCTGGCCGCCGAGGAGGACCGGGGCATCGCCCCCGTCCCCGACCTGTTCCTGCGCGCGCTGGTCGGCGGCATCGGCGAGCTCGTCCAGGCCCACATCCTCGACCACGGCGCCGCGACGCTGACCGACATGACGCCCGACCTACTCGCGCTCGCCACCGCCGTGTTCGAGGGCACCGCTCGCCTTCGCTGAGTTTTGGCATCCTGCGCGCGGTGAGCGCAGGCGACGACGACCTGGGTCGGGCCGCTACAGCGCTCGCCGCGCGGATCCCCGAGCCGCTCGCCGGGCTCGCCCGCCTCGCCTACAACTACCGCTGGACCTGGCTGCCGCGCGGGACGGACGCGTTCCGCTCGATCGACGAGCGCCGCTGGCGCCTGTGCGGCTCCAACCCGGTGCGGCTGCTCCAGGAGGCCTCGTGGGAGTCGCTGTGCCGGACGGCGGAGGACGGCGAGGCGCTGCAGCGGATCGCCGCGCTCGAGCGGGCGGTGCAGGACGATCTGGCCCGGCCGGCGGCCGACGGGCCGGTCAGCGCCGAGCGCCCGGTCGCGTTCTTCTGCGCCGAGTACGCCGTCCACGCCTCGCTGCCGATCTACTCGGGCGGCCTCGGCGCCCTGGCCGGCGACATCCTGAAGGAGGCCTCCGACCGCGCCCTGCCCATGGTCGCCGTCGGGCTCATGTACCGGCGCGGCTACTTCCGCCAGCGCATCGACGCCTCCGGCTGGCAGCAGGAGTACTGGGTCCCGACCGATCCCGAGCGCACGCCCGCGGTGCTCGTCACCGGCGACGACGGCGCGCCGCTGCGCATCACGATCCGCGTGCGCGACGACGACGTGCACGCGGACGTCTGGCGCGTCCAGGTCGGCCGCGTCCCGCTGTATCTGCTCGACACCGAGCTGCCCGAGAACGGCGGGGTCTCGCGCTGGATCACCTCGCGCCTGTACGACGGCGACACCGACACGCGGCTCGCGCAGTACGCGCTGCTCGGCCTCGGCGGGGTCGCCGTGCTGCGCGCGCTCGGCATCGACCCCGGCGTCGTCCACCTCAACGAGGGCCACGCGGCGTTCGCCGCGCTCGCCCTGGCGCGCGAGGGCGTGGCGAACGGCGCCGCGTTCGACGAGGCGCTCGAGGCCGCCCGCCGGCGCACGATCTTCACGACGCACACGCCCGTGCCCGCGGGCAACGACACGTACCCCCCGGCCCAGATCGCCGACGCCCTGCGCGACACGGTCGCCGAGCTCGGCATCGACAGCGACGTCATCGTCCGGCTCGGGCGCACGCACCCCGACGACGCCAACGAGCCCTTCGGCGTGACCCAGTTCGCCCTGCGCACCAGCCGCGCCGCCAACGCGGTCAGCCGCCGGCACGGGGAGGTCGCGCGGGGGATGTGGCACGCGCTGTGGCCGGACGGCTCGGTCGACGACGTCCCGATCACCCACGTCACCAACGGCGTGCACGTGCCGTCGTGGGTCGGGCCGCCGATGCGCAAGCTGCTCGACCGCTATCTGGGCGAGGGCTGGATGGATCGCTGCGTCGACCCCGCGACCTGGGCCCCGGTCGACGCCATCCCCGACGAGGAGCTCTGGGCGGTGCGCGAGGAGCAGCGCCGCCGGCTCGTGCTGTGGGTGCGCGAGCGCAGCCTGCTCGACCGCGTCGCGCGCGGCGAGCCGCGCCACTACGTCGAGGCCGCCGCGCGCGCCTTCGACCCGGGCGCGCTGACGATCGGCTTCGCCCGCCGGCTGGCGACCTACAAGCGGCTGCACCTGCTCCTGCACGACGTCGGGCGCGCGCTCGCGCTCCTCGCCGGCGACCGCCCGATCCAGATCCTCATCGCCGGCAAGGCCCACCCGCGCGACGACGACGGCAAGCGCCTGGTGCAGAACCTCTTCGCCGTGCGCGACGCCCCGCACGTCGGCGAGCGCGTCGTCTTCCTCGAGGACTACGACCTCTCGGTCGGCGCGCGGCTCGTCCGCGGCTGCGACGTGTGGGTCAACGTCCCGCGCCCCCCGCTCGAGGCCAGCGGGACGAGCGGCATGAAGTCGGCCATGAACGGCGGCCTGCAGCTCAGCGTGCTCGACGGCTGGTGGGCCGAGGGCTACGACGGCCACAACGGCTGGGGGTTCTCGGGCGACGAGGACCACGACCAGTGGGCCCAGGACAACCGCGACGCGGCCGACCTGTACCGGCTGCTCGAGCAGGAGCTCGTGCCGCAGTTCTACGACCGCGAAGGCGGCCTGCCGCGGGCGTGGCTCGCCCGCGTCAAGGCGTCGCTGCGCACGCTCGGGCCGGCGTTCTGCGCCGGCCGGATGGTGCGCGACTACACGGAGCGGATGTACGGCTAGCGGCGACACGGCTCGCGAGCTAGGCTCGGGCCGACCCCGAGAAGGAGAGCCATGGATCCCGCCCGCCTGAATGCCATCCCGCTCTTCGCCGGCCTGCCGCAGGAGGAGCTGACGCGCATCGCCACGTTCGCGGAGGAGCGCTCGGAGCCCGACGGTCGCAGCATCGTCCGCGAGGGCGACTTCGCCGACCGCATCTCCGTCATCGACGAAGGCACGGCGGAGGTGCGCCGCGGGGGCAAGGTCGTCGCCAAGCTCGGTCCGGGCGACGTCTTCGGAGAGATCGGCGTGCTCGAGAAGACGATGCGCAACGCCGACGTCGTCGCGACCTCGCCGCTGCGCCTGGTCACCCTCAGCCGCTTCGACGTCAAGCGCGTGCCGCAGGCGGCCGAGCGGATGCGCAGCCTCGCCGAGAGCTACCCGAGCGACGGGCAGTAAGCGATCGCAGCGGCGCGGGCTGCCTAGTAGCCGCCGCCTCCGCCGCTACCACCGCCGCCGCCGCTCAGCACGACGACGAGGATCAGCGCGAGCGCGACCACGACGACCAGCGCGAGGGCGATCACGAGCTTGCGGTTGTGCATGAGGCCGTTGTTCATCGGCTCATCACCTCCGCTCATGCAGACGCCGCCGGTGCGCGATCCTTCCCGCCCGCCCGGGGCGCGCCCGGGCGAGCGCATGGCGGAGATTCATGCGGGTTGGAACGCACCGGATCCCTGTTCCTTGCGGGTGACCTGGGCGAAGCCGAGCGCGCGGGCGATGCGGTGGACGGGACCGCCCGGGGCGAGCGCCGCGGCGACGAGGGCGAGTCCGGCCGCCACGCCGGCCACCGTGCCGAGGTTGGCGATGAGCCCGTGGACCGCGACGGCGAGCGTCAGCGCGGCGCCGAAGACGAGGGCCAGGTGCAGGGCGACGATCGCCACCGCCCCGGGGCGCGGCTCGCCGGGAGCGGCCAGCGCGTAGCCCTGCTGCTGCCAGCGCACGAGCGCGGTGAAGAGCACGGGCAGCAGCACGACGCCCATCCCG
>DASXRF010000199.1:0-2764 GCA_036506755.1 Solirubrobacteraceae bacterium
CGACGCCGACCGGCTGACGGTCTGCACCGTCGACACGGGCAACGGCGGCGCGCCGTCGACGATCGTCTGCGGCGCCCCCCACGTCGCGGCGGGCCAGACGGTCGCGGTCGCGCGGCCGGGCGCGATCATGCCCGACGGCACGAAGCTCAAGAAGGCCAAGCTGCGCGGCGTGCCCTCCGAGGGGATGATCCTCGCCGAGGACGAGCTGGCGATCGGCACCGACCACGCGGGGATCCTCGTGCTCGACGAGGACGCCCTGGTGCCGGGCACGCCGCTCGCCGACGTCCTGCCGTTCATCGCGACGGACGTCCTCGAGCTCGAGATCACGCCGAACCGCCCGGACTGCCTGGGGGTCTACGGCGTCGCGCGTGAAGTCCACGCCGCCACGGGCGCGCCGCTGGGCGCGCCGCCGTGGGCCGGCGACCCCGGCACCCCCGGAGACCTCCCCGGCGTCGAGGTCGTCGTCGAGGCGCCCGACCTGTGCCCTCGCTTCACCGCCCGCCTGTTCGAGGACGTGACGATCGCGCCCTCGCCGCCGTGGCTGAAGGCGCGGCTGATGGCCGCCGGCCAGCGCCCGATCAACAACGTCGTCGACATCACCAACTACGTGATGCTGCTGACCGGCCAGCCGCTGCACGCCT
Source organism: Solirubrobacteraceae bacterium (assembly GCA_036506755.1). Taxonomy (GTDB): domain Bacteria; phylum Actinomycetota; class Thermoleophilia; order Solirubrobacterales; family Solirubrobacteraceae; genus DASXRF01. The sequence continues at coordinate 642 of DASXRF010000199.1, forward strand.
TCGACCTCGACCGCGTCGCCGGCGGGCGCCTCGTCGTCCGCCGCGCGCGCGACGGCGAGAAGGTGCAGACGCTCGACGAGCAGTGGCGCGAGCTCGACGCGCAGATGCTCGTCATCGACGACGCCGACGGCCCGACCTCGATCGCCGGGATCATGGGCGGCGCGCGCTCGGAGGTCGCCGAGTCCACGACGCGCGTGCTCATGGAGGTCGCCAACTGGGACGGCCCCAACATCCACCGGACGTCGTGGAAGCTCGGCCTGCGCAGCGAGGCGAGCGCGCGCTTCGAGAAGGGGCTGGCGCCCGAGCAGGCGATGGACGCGCAGGCTGTCGCGGCCAGGCTGATGGTCGAGGTGTGCGACGCGCGGCTCGTGCCGGGGACGATCGACGTCGGCGGCGAGGGGCCGCCGCCGAGGACGATCCGCCTGCGCTCGCGCAAGGTGAGCGACGTGCTCGGCATGGAGATCGCGGTCGAGGCCCAGGCCGAGGTGCTGCGCGCGCTGGACTTCGCCGTGGCCGAGGCGCCCGACGGCCTCGACGTGACCGTCCCGTACTTCCGCCGCAACGACGTCACGCGCGAGGCCGACGTCATCGAGGAGGTCGCGCGGATCCACGGCCTGGAGAAGCTGCCGGCGACGCTGCCCAAGCGCCGCGGGGCGTGGGGCCGCCTGAGCGCCGAGCAGCGGCTGCGCCGCCGCGCGGCCGACGCGCTCGTCGGCCGCGGCCTGCACGAGGTCGTCGGCTGGAGCTTCACGGACCCCGGGCTGGTCGACCGGCTGCGGCTGGACGCCGAGGACCCGCGCCGGCGCGTCGTCGCGCTGCGCAACCCCATGAGCGGCGAGCACTCGGTGCTGCGCACGACGCTGCTCGGCTCACTGCTAGACATCGGACGCCACAACGTCTCGCGCGGATTCGGAGATCTCGCCCTGTTCGAGCAGGGCGCGGTCTACCAGGCGAGCGGCGAGACGCTGCCGCACGAGCACCGCGCCCTCGGCGCGCTGCTGCGCGGGCGCGCGGTGCCGCCCACGTGGCGGACCGCCGAGCCGCCGACCGCTGACGTCTTCGCCGTCAAGGCGGTGCTCGGGGCGGTCCTCGAGGCGCTGCGCGTGCCGTGGACGGTCGAGCCCGCGAGCGAGCCGTTCCTGCATCCGGGCCGCAGCGCGCGCGTGCTCGCCGGCGGCGAGCCGGTGGGCTGGCTGGGCGAGGTGCACCCCCTCGTCGCCGCGCACTGGGAGGCCGGCGACGTCGCGGCCTTCGAGGTCGACCTCGACGCGGTGGTCCGCCATGCGGTGGCCGTCCCGCAGTACGAGGACCTCACGAGCTTCCCGGCGCTGCGCCAGGACATCGCGGTGATCGTCGGCGAGGACGTGCCCGCCGAGCGCATCGTGGCGATCGTGCGCGACGCGGGCGGCGAGCTGCTGCGCGACGCGCACGTCTTCGACGTCTATCACGGCGAGCAGGTGGGGGAGGGACGCGTCTCGCTCGCCCTCGCGCTGACGTTCCGCGCGCCCGATCGCACGCTGACCGACGAGGACGTCGCGCCGCTGCGCGAGCGGATCGTCGCGGCGCTGCGCGACGAGGCCGGAGGCGAGCTGCGTGCCTGAGCCGCCGAACAACCGCTCCGCCTTCGGCCGCTCCGGCGCGGCGGCGGCGCGCCGCGTGCTCGTCGCCGGGGCGTCGGGGTACACGGGCGCGCTCGCCGCGCGGCTCGTCGACCGCCACCCGGAGCTCGAGCTGAGCGCGGTGACGTCGCGCTCGGACGTCGGGCGCTCTCTGGCCGAGCTGTACCCGCGCCATCGCGTCGACCGCGTGCTCGAGGAGCTCGACCTCGACCGGCACGCCGACGTCGACGCGGCGATCGTCGCCTACCCCCACGGGGCGGCGGCCCCCGTCGTGGCCGCGCTGCGCGAGCGCGGCGTGCGCGTCGTGGACCTCAGCGCCGACTTCCGGCTGCGCGACGTCGCCGTCTACGAGGAGTGGTACGTCGAGCACCCCGCGCCCGAGCTGCTCGCCGAGGCGGTCTACGGGCTGCCCGAGCTGCATCGCGAGAAGCTCGCCGGCGCGGGGCTGGTCGCCAACCCCGGCTGCTATCCGACCGCCACGCTGCTGGCGCTCGCACCGCTGGC
>DASXRF010000200.1:0-2871 GCA_036506755.1 Solirubrobacteraceae bacterium
GCTGCGCCAGATGCCCGCGGGCGTGATCATCGCCGAGCCACGCTCGGGCCGGATCCTCCTCGGCAACGAGCTCGTGCAGCGCATCGTCTCGCGTCCCGAGGAGCTGGCGCGTCGCGCGCTCGCGCTCGGGGACGCGTACGAGGCGGCGGAGATCGAATACGAGGACCGGGTGCTGCGCGTGAGCGCGACGCCCATCCGCGGCGGCGCGGGCGAGCTGATGGCGTCGATGGTGACGGTCTACGACGTGACCGAGACGCGGCGCGCCGACGACGCGCGCCAGATCCTCGCCGAGGCGGGGCGCGCGCTGCAGTCGTCGCTCGACCATGCCGCGACCCTGAGCACGGTCGCCCGCCTGGCGGTCCCCAAGCTGGCCGCCGGCTGCATCGTCGAGCTCGTCGACGAGGGCGTGCGCACGCGCCACGTGATCGTCGGCGACGCGCCCGAGCCCGACCGCTCGACGATGGTGGTGCCGCTCGCGGCGCGCGACCGCACCTTCGGCTCGCTGACCCTGGTGGCGGCGCGCGGCCGCCGCTTCGTCGAGCACGACCGCGCGCTCGCCGAGGAGCTCGGCCGCCGCGCCGCGCTCGCGGTCGACAACGCGCGCCTCTACCGCGAGGCCCAGGACGCGGTGCGTGCGCGCGAGGCGTTCCTGTCGATCGCCTCGCACGAGCTGAAGACGCCGCTCACCGCGCTCCAGATCCAGGCGCAGAGCCTGCTGCGGCTGGCCGCCGCCGGCCGCGCCGACCCCGCGCGCACGACCGCCGGCGCCGAGAAGATCGTGCAGCACGCCGACCGCCTCGGCCACATCGTCGACGACCTCCTCGACGTCTCGCGCATCCTGGCCGGCCGCCTCAAGTTCGACTTCGAGCACCTCGACCTTTCGGCGCTGGCGCGCCAGGTCGTCACCCGCCTCGCCGACGTCGCCGCCCGCGCCTCCTGCGAGATCAACGTGACCGCAAACGCCCCCGTCGAGGGCGAATGGGACCGCACCCGCCTCGAGCAGGTCATCACGAACCTCCTCACCAACGCTTGCAAGTTCGGCCGCGGCGAAGCCGTCGACCTCGCCGTCGAGGCCGCCGGCGACGACGCCGTGATCACGGTCCGCGATCGCGGCATCGGCATCTCGCAGGAGGACCAGCAGCGCATCTTCGAGCGCTACGAGCGCGCCGCCGGCGAGGCCTACGCCGGCACGGGGCTCGGTCTGTGGATCGTGCGGCAGATCGTCGACGCCCTGGGCGGCTCGATCTCGGTCGCGAGCCAGCTCGGCGCCGGGTCGACGTTCACGGTGAAGCTGCCGCGACGGCGGCGGTGAAGCGGAGAGATCTGGCCCGTCACCGGGGCGCAGCATCCGCCCTCCAACCTTGACATTTCGGGACGATGTTCGATAAGGGCTCATGCATCCACGTGCCGCTCTGCTGGCGGTTGGCCTTGCCGCGTGCGGGTCCGGCGGCTCGACCGCGCCCGACGCGCCCATCGTCACCGTCGACGCCGCGCGGCCCGACGGCGAGGTGTCGCCCGATGGCGAGCTCCCGCCCGACGCGGCGGCGCCCGACGGGACGTCGACGCCCGACGCCGCGTCATCGGACGCGACGCCCGGCGGGTCGGTGGCGGTCTCGCTCGCGACCGGGGGGATTCCGCTGACGCAGGTGACGCTCGTCTCCCAGACGTCGGACGGGGCCGTGTATCGCAGCGCCTCGCCGGTGGGCGGGGCGGCGAGTCTCGAGATCCCCACGGGGGGAATGGTCACGGTCGCGTTCCTCGTGAACGGCGCCGACCACTATCTGTGGACCGTGCTGGGCACCCAGGAGGGCGATCAGATCGTCGTCGGCCCCGTGGGCCGGCCGGCCGCGGGACCGAACATCGGGCAGGTCACCGTCACCGCGCCGGCGGCATTCCCGGGCGCGATCGGCCACACCATCGCCGGCGCGACCTGCCCCTCGCTCGTCCGGCAGGCCCTTGTCCCGGCGTCCCCGATCTCCTTTCCTGTCGACGCCGCGTGCATCGCCGCGAGCTCGCCGTCGCTCGACCTCATCGCGGCGGCGGTCGACGCGAGCGGCAGCACGCTCGCGTACAGCCTTGGCGGCGCCGCGTTCGCGGGCACCGACGCGGCCGTGACCTTGCCCGCCTGGACCGCGGCGCGCACGCTCGACGTCACGGCGCAGAACGTGCCCGCGGCCGCGACCTCCGTGCGGGCGCAGATCGAGCTCGGATCCGGCACCGCGCCCTATGCCGCCGAGTTTCAGGACTGGTTCGCGGGCGGCGATCCCATCTCCCCCTTTCACCTCCATCTCCCCGGCGGCTCCTTCCAGAGCGCCGTGTCTTACGTCGTCACCGCCTCGACTCAGCTGCCCGATGGCTCGCAATCCGGGCGCACGATCTCGGGGACGGTCGCGTCGCCGTACGCACCGCTGGCCGTGGACCTCGCCGCGCTGCTGCCGGCCCTCGGCGACGTCACCATGACGACGACGGAACCGGCGCGTCCGGTCGTCGCCTGGACGGCCGAAAGTCCGCTCCCGGGCGGGGCGTCGGGGCTCGTGGCGCTCTCGTGGCAGGACGCGCAGCAGCGCATCCACTACTGGTTCATCGTCGTTCCCGTCTCATCGAGCGTGCGCGCGCCCGCGCTGCCCGCGGGCCTGAGCGCGTGGCTGCCGACGGCCGACCGCACCTTCGTCGTCGCGGTCGCGTTCGACACCCGGGCGCCGGCTGACGGGCGCTTCGATCTGGTCGTGGATGCCCCCGCCGTGCCGGCGAGCGCGGGCAAGACCAGCCGCTTCCTGACGTGCGTCCCGTCCTGCCACTAGCCTCGGCATTCTCGTCATTCGTCGGATCTCCGGAGGAACGCCAAGGCGCCAAGGACCGCCAAGGTCGCCA
>DASXRF010000201.1:0-2701 GCA_036506755.1 Solirubrobacteraceae bacterium
CGTCTCGAAGTCGTCCTCGCCGGCCCCGGCGCCACGCCTAGACGCGCTCGTGCAGCCCCACCCCATGGGGCTGCACGACGTCGATGACCGCGACGTCGCCCTCGAGCGCGCGCTCCTCGCCGGTGAGGACGTCGCGCCACGTGCCGCCCGGGCCGCGCAGGGTCGCGCGCTCGAAGTCGCGCACCGGCGCCACGGCGAGGACCTCGCCGCCGCGCAAGTACGCGCAGACGCCGGGCCCGGCCTCGACCGGGTCGTAGGAGCCGGCGAACGCGTCCGGCCGGCGCGCGCGCAGCGCCAGCGCCCGCCAGATGAGGAACAGCTTGCGCGTCGCGCGGTCGGGCGGCGCCCCGCCCGCCAGTCGCTCGAGCGCCTCCTGACGCGCGGCCCAGTCGACCGGCCGGCGGTTGTCGGGATCGACGAGCGAGAGCGCCAGCAGCTCCTCGCCCTGGTAGATCGCCGGCACGCCGGGAGACGTGAGCAGCAGGAGCACCTGGCCGAGCGCGTGGCGCTCGCCCTCGAGCGCCACGCGCTCGGCGAACGGCACGAAGTCATCGAGGAACGGCCGGTGCTCGATCAGCGTCGCGGCGAAGGCCTTCACGCGCTCCTCGTAGGCGTGGTCCTGCTCGACCCAGCTCGTGTTGCGCTTGGCCTCGCGCAGCGCCTTCTCGACGTAGCCCTCCAGCCGCGTGCGGGAGATCGGCCAGGCGCCGACGAGCGTCTGGTAGAGCAGGTACTCCTCGCCGGCGTCGGGCGCCTCGTCGCGCAGCGGCGCGTTGATCGCTCGCCAGCGCAGCACGTGCTCGCGCCACTCGGCGGCCATGCCGGCGAGCGACCCGATGCGCGCGCGCACGTCGGCCGAGCGCTTGGTGTCGTGGGTCGAGAGCGCGAGCAGCCCGCGCGGGAAGCGGCGGGCGCGCTCGGCGTTGCCCGCATGCAGCGCCTCGACCGCTAGGCCGAAGCGCGCCGGGTCGCCGCCGACCTCGTTGAGCGAGAGGAGGCGGTTGTAGCGATAGAACGCGGTGTCCTCCACGCCCTTGGCCGTCACCGGTGGCGAGGTCTGCTGGAAGCGCGTGACGAACTCGCCGTGCCCGGGCTCGTCGAGCGCCAGCACGCGCCGCAGCTCCTCGGGCGGCCGCGCGGCATCGATCGCCTCCCGGTCGGCCTCCTCGACGCGGCCGCTCCACGGCTCGACGTACGTGCGATACACGGGCAGCGCTGCCAGCGTCTCGGCGATGGCGGGCAGCTCGGCCAGCGAGCGCAGCCATTCGACCTCGCGCGAGAACGTGGTCGTCGCCTGCTCGAGCTGCGCCTGGTAGGCGACCTCGGCGAACGACCGCGCGTCGCTGGTGAGCTCGACCCACAGCGCGGTGAGCGCCTCCTCCCCTGCCGGGTCGACGTAGAGCGCGGCGGCGTCGTTGAGGAACTCGTAGCCGACCGTCCCGGCGACCGGCCAGTCGCGCAGCGCCTCCCCGGGGTGCAGGATCTTCTCGACCCACACGTCGCTGACGCCCGCCTCGCGCAGCCGGCGCAGGTAGCCGGCGGGATCGGCCAGGCCGTCGGGGTGGTCGACGCGCAGGCCGGCTAGCACGCCGTCGCGGACGAGCTCGAGGACCTTGCCGTGGACGAGCTCGAAGACGTCGTCGCGCTCCATGCGCACCGCGGCCATGTCGTCGATGTCGAAGAAGCGCCGGTAGAAGCCCGTCTGCGGATTGACGTCGAAGACCTCGGGGTCGGGCCACCAGCGGTTCTCGTCGCCGGTGCCCATGTGGTTGGGGACGACGTCGAGCACGATCCCGATCAGCTCGGCGAGCGCGCGCAGCTCCTCCTCGCCGCCGAGCTCGCGCGAGATCGTCGTGGGGTCGACGACGTCGTAGCCGTGCATCGAGCCCGAGCGCGCCTGCAGTGCGGGCGAGAGGTACACGTGGCTGATGCCGAGCCGGTCGAGGTAGGAGACGAGGCCGCGGACGTCGGCGAAGGTCAGGCCCGGCCCCAGCTGCAGGCGGTAGGTGGCCCGCACGTCATTCGGCAACGACGGGCTCCCCGCGCCGCAGGACGAGCAGCGAGCGCGACTCCACCTCGCACGCCGACTGCGCGGCGTGCTGCTCGTCGCGGCGGTCCTTGTCGCCCGTCGTCAGCACGACCGACCAGACCTCGCCGAACCGCTCGTTGGGCATGTGGAAGTCGACGTCCTCGTGGCCGGCGTTGAACAGCAGCAGGAACGAGTCGTCGATCACCGGCACGCCGTCCGGCGTCACCTCGCGCAGCTCTTCGCCGTTGAGGAAGACGCCGAGCACGTGCTTGTCGGGGCGCTCCCAGTCGCGCTTGGTCATCCGCCGCCCGTCCGGGCGAAACCACCACACGTCGGGCGTCCCCGCGTCGCCGGGCTCGTGGCCGCGCAAAAAGCGCGTGCGGCGGAAGGCCGGGTGCGCCTTGCGCAGCCGGATGAGGCGGCGCGTGAAGGCCTGCAGCTCCTCCTGCTCGGACGAGAGGTCCCAGTCGAACCAGGAGATCTCGTTGTCCTGGCACCAGGCGTTGTTGTTGCCGTGCTGGGTGCGGCCGAACTCGTCGCCCCCCAGCAGCATCGGCGTCCCGAGCGAGAGCATCAGCGTCGCCAGGAAGTTGCGCTGCTGGCGCGCACGCAGCGCGTTGACGTTCGGGTCGGCGGTCAGCCCCTCCACGCCGCAGTTCCAGGAACGGTTGT
>DASXRF010000202.1:0-2777 GCA_036506755.1 Solirubrobacteraceae bacterium
TGAAATACAAGTTCGCGCGGGTCTTCCGCATCCCGGCCGAGCCGACGCTCAACCAGCGCTTCGGGATCTTCGTCCACCAGGTGCTCGAGCGCTGGCACGCGGGCGGCGGCGACATGGCGGCGCTCATGGACGTGGCGTGGCGGCGCGGCGGCTTCGGCGACTCCGACGAGGAGCGCCAGCTGCGCGTCAAGGCGGCCCGCGCGCTCGATCGCTACCTCGAGCGCTGCCGCGCCGAGCCCGGCGAGCCGACGTGGTTCGAGCGGCCGTTCGCCTTCCGGCTCGGCCCGCACCTGCTGCGCGGGCGCGTCGACCGCGTCGACCGGCTTCCCGAGGGCGGCTTCGAGCTCATCGACTACAAGACCGGGCGGCCCAAGAGCGCGGCGGCGCTGCGCGAGGACGTGCAGCTCTCGCTGTACGCGGTCGGCGCGCGGCAGGCGTGGGGCGTCGAGGCCGCCCAGCAGGCCTATCTGTACGTGCTCGACGACGAGAAGGTGCGCGTGCCGACCGAGGAGCTCGACCCCGAGTGGATCTCCGAGACCGTGCTCGAGGTCGGCGAGGGGATCCTCGGGCAGGGCTTCGAGCCGACGCCGTCCTACGCGGCGTGCTCGGTGTGCGAGTTCCGGATTGCCTGTCCGGCGGCGGAGAAGTAACGTGCTGCGCCGGGATGGAGGCGCCTCCGTATCTGCTGTCGCGACCGCCGGGTCTGCAGATCGCGCTCGCGGTCGGCGGGCCGGTCGTGCTCGGCGCGATCTGCGGCGTCCTCCTCGGCGTCAGCGAGATCGCCTACACGGTGCTCTCGCTGCTGGCCATCGGGGGTGGGATCGCGGCCGGCTACGAGCACCCGAGCGGCGACGAGGGCGCGGTCCGCGGGTTCTGCGGCGGCATCGTCTTCGGCACGATGATCGTCGCGGTCAGCGCGGTGTCGGGCATGGACCCCAAGGCGCAGCTGCCCGACCCACCGGGCTTCCTGCCCGTCCTCACCACGATCCTCGGGATCCTCTTCGGCGCGATCGGCGGCTGGCTGCGCGCCCGGCACGACCGCCGCGAGCGGCTCAGCGCGCGCCCGGCGTCGTAGCTACTTGTCCTCGGGTCCCTGCTGGCGCAGGAAGCGCTGGAACTCGCGGGCGATGACGTCGCCCGAGGGCAGATCGCGCGGGTCGACCGCCTGGTCCTCCTCCTCGGCCGCGCGCTCGAGGCGCTCGACGAAGGCCTGGACGTCGGGATCGGACTGCACGGCCATCGAGACCTGGCGCTCGTAGTCGACCGCGGCCTGCTCGAGCTCGGTGGCGTCGACGGTCACGCCGACGAGGCCCTCGACCTTGCGCACGAGCGCGAGCGCCGCCTTGGGGTTGGGCGCGGCGGCGACGTAGTGCGGCACGCTCGCCCACAGGCTCGCGCTCGGCAGCCCGGCCTCCGCGCACGCCGCATGCAGGACGCCGGTGATGCCGGTCGGGCCCTCGTAGTTGGACGACTGCAGGCCAAGCCGCTCGGTCAGCGTCTCGTCGGAGGCCAGGCCGGTGATCGACACGGGACGCGAGTGCGGGACGTCGGCCAGTAAAGCGCCGCAGGTCACCACCAGCTGCACCCCGAGGGCCTCGGCGAGATCGACGATGTGGCGGCAGAACGAGCGCCAGCGAAACGAGGGCTCTGGGCCCGTGAGCAGGACGAGGTCGCGCGGCGCGCGCGGGACGCGCGCCTCGTAGATCTCCACGCTGGGCCACGACAGCTCGCGGGTGCGCCCCTCGGTGAGCCTGATGCGCGGGCGGGTCGCCTGGAAGTCGTAGAAGTCCTCCGGGTCGATCTGCGCGAAGCGCGTGGCGTTGTGCGAGGCGCCCACGAACTGCACGGCCGCCGAGGCGGCGTCGCCGGCGTCGTTCCAGCCCTTGAACGCGCAGACAAGAGCCGGCGCGCGGAGGCCGTCGGGCCGGCTGTCCCACACGAGGGGCGGCATCCGGGTCACGGTACATGATGGGTTCGTGACCGCCGCCAGCCCCGTCGCCACGCTCCGTCCCGGCCAGGACGTGGCCGGCGTGTTCGCCTGCACGCGCAAGGACCGGCTCGTCTCGCGGACCGGCACGCCCTACCTGGCGCTCGAGTTGCGCGACCGCACCGGCGCCGTCCCGGCGCGCGCGTTCCGCGACGCCGACGTCCTCGCCGGGCGGTTCGAGCGCGGGGACGTCGTCCGGGTGGCCGGGCGCGTCGAGCGGTTCCGCGACGAGCTCGTCGTCGACGTGCGCGCGGTCGCGCGGGTCGCGCCGGACGACGTCGACCCCGCCGCGTTCCTGCCCGTGGCCTACCGCGACCTCGACGAGCTCGACGGCTTCCTCGAGCACCTGGCGGGCGAGGTGACCGACCGGGGCTTCGCGGCGCTGCTCGCGCGGCTGCTCGGCGACGAGCAGCTGCGCGCCGCCTGGCGGCGGGCGCCGTGCACGCGCGGCGCGCACCACGCCTACCTCGGCGGGCTGCTCGAGCACACCGTCGCCGTGACCACGTTGGCGGTGGAGGCGTGCACGCTGCACGCGCGGCTCGAGCACGACCTGCTGGTGACCGCGGCGCTCGTCCACGACCTCGGCAAGACGCGCGAGTTCACCTACGGCGCCGAGCTCGGGCTGAGCGAGGAGGGCCGGCTGCTCGGTCATGTCTCGCTCGGGCTGCGGCTGCTCGAGGACGCCGCGCGCGCCGTCGGCCTCGACGAGACGCGCGCGGTGGCGCTCGCGCATTGCGTGCTGACGCACCACGGCGCGGACGCGGCGCCCGGGCGGCGGTTCGGCTCGCCC
>DASXRF010000203.1:0-8695 GCA_036506755.1 Solirubrobacteraceae bacterium
AGATCTGGTGGGTCTTGCCCTCGCGGATCAGGTTGCGGACGGCCGGCGTCGGCACGAGCGCCTCGACGGCGACGACGCGCCCCGAGCCGTCGGCGGTCGGCAGCAGCTGCTGGGTGATGATGCCCTGCAGCGAGACCGAGAGCATCATCCGAACCTGGCCCTGCTGCTCGGACGGGAAGACGTCGATGATGCGGTCGATCGTCTGCGGCGCGTCCTGCGTGTGGAGCGTCGCGAACACGAGGTGGCCGGTCTCGGCGGCGGTCAGCGCGGTCGAGATCGTCTCGAGGTCGCGCATCTCGCCCACGAGGATGACGTCGGGGTCCTGGCGCAGCGCCGCCTTGAGCGCCGCCGAGAACGACATGGCGTCCGAGCCGAGCTCGCGCTGGTTGACCAGGCAGCGCTTGTGCGAGTGCAGGAACTCGATCGGGTCTTCGACGGTCATGATGTGCTCGTCGCGCGTCGCGTTGATCACGTCGAGCATCGCGGCGAGCGACGTCGACTTGCCCGAGCCGGTCGGGCCCGTGACGAGCACGAGGCCGCGCGGCTTGGTGACGAGCTCCTTGACGACGGGCGGCAGCCCGAGCGTCTCCAGCGGCGGGATCTCCGTCGGGATCCGGCGGAAGGCGGCGCCGACGGCCATGCGCTGCTGGTAGGCGTTGACGCGGAAGCGGGCGGTGCCCGGGATCTGGTAGGCGAAGTCCAGTTGGCGCTCGCGCTCGAAGCGCGCGCGCTGGTCGTCGCTGAGGATCCCGTAGACGAGCTCGCGCGTGTCCTGCTGGGTGAGCCGCGGGAAGTCCTCCAGCGCCCGCAGGCTCCCGCGGACGCGGATCGTCGGCGGAGCGCCGGCGGTGATGTGCAGGTCGGAGGCGCGGTGCTCGAGCACCGCGAGGAGAATGTCGGCGAAGTCGAAGCTCATCGCTAGACCGTCCCTGTGACTCGGATGACTTCGTCGACCGACGTGATCCCGAGGCGGACCTTCTCCAGGCCGTCCTCGCGGAGGGTCGTCATGCCCTCGGCCGACGCGAACATGGCGATCTCGCCCGGCGTCGCGCGGCGAAGCGCGAGCGAGCGGATGCCCTCGGAGACCTTCAGCACCTCGTAGAGGCCGACGCGTCCGCGGTAGCCGGTGCCCGAGCACCGGGTGCAGCCGACGGGCTCGTAGGCGTCCATGTCCTGGGCAGCGAGGAAGCCGTGCTCGGCGAGGACCTCGCCGGTGACGGTGACCTGTCGCTTGCAGGCCGGGCACAGGACGCGGCACAGCCGCTGGGCGACGATGACGTCGACCGAGGAGGCCACGAGGAAGGGCTCGACGCCCATCTCGATCAGACGGGTGATCGTCGAGGCCGCGTCGTTGGTGTGCAGCGTCGAGAGGACGAGGTGGCCGGTCATGGCCGCCTCGATGGAGATCTTCGCCGTCTCCTTGTCGCGGATCTCGCCGACGAGGATGACGTCGGGGTCCGAGCGCAGCGTCGCGCGCAGGCCGGTGGCGAACGTCAGGCCGGCCTTGGGATTCACGTTGACCTGGGTGATGCCGTCGAGCTGGTACTCGACGGGATCCTCGATCGTGATGACGTTCTTGTCGGGCGTGTTGAGCAGCTGGACCGCCGCGTAGAGCGTGGTCGACTTGCCCGAGCCGGTCGGGCCGGTGACGAGGACCGCGCCGTGGGTGCGCCCCAGCCCCTTCTCCAGGCGCGTGCGGTCCTCGGCGCGCATGCCGAGCGACGGCAGCTCGAGGACGACGCCCTGCTTGTCGAGGAGGCGCAGCACGACCGCCTCGCCGTGGACGCTCGGGAGCGTCGCGACGCGCAGGTCGATGGTGCGGCCCTCGATGACCAGGCCGACTCGCCCGTCCTGCGGCAGGCGCTTCTCGGAGATGTCGATGTCGGCCATGATCTTGATGCGCGACACGACGCCGTTGACCATCCGCGACGGCACGCGCGTGGACTCGGTGAGCACGCCGTCGACGCGGAGGCGCACGCGCAGCTCGCGGCCGTCGGGCTCGAGGTGGATGTCCGACGCCCGCTGCTCCACGGCCTGGGCGATGATCGAGTTGACGAGCTTGATGACGGGGGTGTCGACCGAGCCCTCGCCGAGCTCGGTGACCTCCTCGTGCTGCTGCGGCTCCTCCTCGACGGCGTCGGTGACCGCGGCGTCGAGGCGGTTCAGGCGCCCGATGAGCGCGCTGATGTCGTCGGCCGAGGCGACCGCGAGGCGCACGCGCCGGCCGGTGCGGATCGCGAGGTCGTCGACGGCGACGACGTTGGCGGGGTCGACCGTGGCGACGAGCAGCGTGCGCTCGTCGGGGTGGGCGACCGGCACCATCAGGTGGCGCTTGGCGAAGTCCGGCGGGACGGCGTTGGCCGCCACCATGTCGACCTTGAAGCGGGTGAGGTCGAGGTGGTCGAGCCCGAAGCGCTCGGCGACCGCGCGGGCCAGCTGGTCGGCCGTGATCGTCCCCTCGTCGAGGAGGACGCGCTCGGGCGTGCGCCCGGTCGTGCGCGCCATGTGGCGGACGAACTCCATCCGGTCGCCCGGCGCGTAGCCCAGCTCGGCGAGGACGTCGAGCAGGTCGCGGCGCACGCCGCCGCGGCGCCGCGGCGGGGTCGCCCCCTCGGGGACATCGTGCGCGACCGGCGCCGGGCGCTGCTGGAGAGCGTCGGGGACGGGTGCCAGCGGAGCGGGGTCGGCTGCCATGGCCGGAAGGTCGGCAGATGCGGGCGTCTCTTGAGCCGGGAGCAGTCCGGGCAGGCGAGGAGTGGATGGACGTTGGCCCAGCACGGTGGCCCCCTAGAGGCCCGCCGGGTGGCGGACGGAGAAGTTGGCGAGGTACTCAGGCGACGGCGTGACGCTGAACCAGCCGGGGCCGCCGCCCGTCTCCGGATGGCCGAAGCCCGACGTGCCGTAGAACTGGCCGGCGATCTCCATGATCACGTGAGTCGGGTTGGCGTAGATGGTCACCCAGCGGCCCGCGCCGTCCTCGCCCCACGAGGCCAGCTCGCCCGAGGTGAGCGGCGCGTCGAGCAGGCCGGCGGCGTGCAGCGCGTAGGAGACGGAGCCCGAGCAGTCGTAGCCGCCGACGTCCCAGCGGCCGTGGCCGCCGCCCCAGACGTAGGGCAGGCCGGCGATCGCGTCCGCGCCGGCGGCGATGTCCTTGACCGCCTGCGGCGCGCCCTTGAGATCGGGCGCGCCCGCGCCCTGGGCGCCGGCCGCGGCCGGGGCGCCGCCGCTGAGCAGGGCGTCGACCGCGCGCCCGACGGCCCGCGAGGTGTGCGGGTGGCGGGGGAAGCTGACGGTGAGCCGGCCCTCGGCCGTGGAGGTCGTGGCCGCGTAGGCGGTCGTGCCCTCGGCCGTCGCGGCGAGGCGGGCGTGGCGCGGGGCCAGCGGGCTGGGCAGCGAGCGCAGGACGCGCAGCGCGCGCGAGGCCACGGAGCGGCGCGTGCGGTGACGGCCGAGGCGATCGTGGTTGAGCGCGACGATCTCGAAGCCGCGGCCGAGGGCGCGGGCGGCGTCGCCGGCCGGGCCGCTGCGCAGCGCGGAGACCGAGGGGTGCAGGCGGGCGTCGGCGAGCGCCTCGAGCGAGATGAGCACGCGGCGGTCGGTCTGGCCCGAGCGCACGTCGTCGCGCCCCGCGTCCGTGAGGTCCACGCGCGGGTCGGCGAGGACCATGCGGGCGAGCTGGTGGTCGCTGAGCAGCATCGTGCGGCCGAGGCCGAGCGGCGTGCCGCTCGACGTGCGCGAGCTCGTCGGCCCCATGGCGCCGCGGGCGGCCAGGCGCCAGGCCTCGAGTATCGGCGACGGGTCGATCTGGAGCGCGTGCTTGCCGGCGGGATGGATGCGGACGAGCACGTGGGCGCGGCCGTGGCTGGACAGCGCGCCGCCGAGGTGGCCGATGACCGTGCCGGCGGCGACGATCGCCCCCGGGCGCAGCCGGGCCATGACCGCCTCGTCCGGGCGGACGCCGAGGCGCCGGGCGGCGGCGGCCAGGACGCTCTGCGGCGCGGCGTCGAGCTGGGCGCGGCCGCCGTGCGGCAGGGCGCCCGGGCGCGCCGGATGGGCGTAGAGGCGCTCCTTGTCGGCCGGCCAGGTCGTGCGGGCCACGTCGGGCGCGGCCTTGTAGGCGACGCGCTGGACGCGTTCCTTGCCAGCGCTGTCGAGCCCGAGCTCGCGGGCGATCTGCTCGGCGCTCGGGCGGCGCGTGCGCACCCGGACGTAGTGGCGGACCAGGCCGCGCAGGTGGCCGTAGGTGAAGCGGTTGCCGTAGGCGTCCTCGAGCACGGCGAAGACGCCCTTGGACGAGCGCCCGAGGTACAGGACGCGGGCGGTCGTCGGCGCGACGACCTCGCGGCCCACGGGACCGCTGACGCGGGCGACCGTGGGGGTGCCGCTCGCCCCGGCGGCGCTGACCCAGCCGTCGGCCGCGCGCGTGTAGGTGACGTGGGGGCCCGGGACGGGGAAGCGGCCGATCGCCAGGCCGGTGAGCGCGGCGACGGCGCCGGTCGGGACGCGCTCGAGCGCGCGCTCCTTGCCGAGCACCATGTCGACGTACCAGTCGGCGTGGTTGTAGGCGTAGACCGCGCGCCGGATGCTCTGCGACGCGCCGGCGGCGTGCAGGTAGCGCGCGGCGGCGAAGATCGCGTCGGCCGGGTTGCTCGGGTCGCGGTTGCCGTCGAGGTTGGCGTCGACGCCGTAGGTCGCCCACGTCGCCGGCATGAACTGCATCCAGCCCTCGGCGCCCGCGGAAGACACGTTGAGGTTGCGGCCGTAGTTGGTCTCGACCTGGTTGATCGCGGCGAGCAGCTGCCACGGCACGTCGTACTCGGTCGCGGCCGCCTGGTAGATCGGCAGCAGGAACGGCGGGATCGCGAAGCTCTCCAGCAGGGGGCTGGGGACCGAGGTGATGTGCGGCGTCGGGTCGAGGCCGGCCTTCGTCGGGGTGATCTGCTTGGCCGGCGCGGCGTGGCGGTGGTGCTTGGCGTGGTGGCGCTTGGCGTGCTTCTTCGCCGCGGGGCGCTGCTGCGTCGGCTCGGCGCGATGCTCAGGCGTGGCGTGCTGCGGCTTGGCGGCCGGCGCCCGGTGCGGCTTGGCCGGCACCTTGACGACGACCGGGCGGCGCGCCGGCGCCGGCGCCGGCGCCGGCGCAGCGGCGGGCGCGGCGGGCGTGGTCGCCGCGGGCGGGTCGACCGGCGTGGTGATGACCGGCGCCGGGTCGGCGGGCGCGGTGACGGTGACCGCGGGCGCGACGTCGGCCGGCGGGATCGCGTCGGGCACGTCGGAGTCCTGCGCGCCGGCGGTGACCGGGTGGACGATGCCGGGCGCGAGGGCGACGGCCATCAGGCCACACGCCAGCAGCAGGTGGGGGCGGCCGTTGCGGATGACGACCTCGGCGCGGTGCCCGTCGAGCAGCGGGCGGTCCTCGGGGCGGGGGAGCGGATAGCGCGGCCCCGCGGCCTCCAGCCAGAAGCGCACGCGCGCGTCGAGGATCAGGTCGAGCGGGACCGCGAAGCCGGCCGACCACGCGCGCCCGTCGTCGTGGCGCCATTCGGCGGCGGCGCCGGGCAGCGGGGCGAAGCGCTCGCGGCGCGCGCCGAGCTGGACGACGAGCGTCGGCTCCGGCGCATCGACGCCAGGGGCGAGTACCCAACGTCCATCGACGCGGAGAAGTGAGTAGCGGTCGCCGGCGGGAATCTTCTCGAAGCGTTCGAGCTCGAGGTCGATTCGGCCGGCGGTATCGAGCAGAGCGACCATCGACGCACCCCGGGTCATCGACCGTCCGTCCAGCGCCTTGAGAGAAGACCTCGCAATTCCGGCTACTGTGCGATCGCAATGGCGCTGCCACTCTCGCCGCCGGTGCTGCCGCAGCTCGCCCGGCCGCGCGCGAGCCTGCCCGAGGGCCCCCGCTGGTCGTACGAGCCGAAGTGGGACGGGTTCCGGGCACTCGTCTTCGTCGACGGCGACGAGCGCTACCTGCAGTCGCGCAACGGCAAGCCGCTGGGCCGCTACTTCCCTGACCTGCGCTTCCCCGACGGGCGCTACGTCCTCGACGGTGAGATCGTCATCTTCGGGGAGGGCGAGCGCCAGGAGTTCGAGCTGCTCGGCCAGCGCATTCACCCGGCGGCGTCGCGCGTCGCGATGCTCGCCGAGAAGACGCCGGCCACGTTCATCGCCTTCGACCTGCTGGCCGACGACGGCACGGCGCTGCTCGAGACGCCCTTCGCCGAGCGCCGCGCGGCGCTGGAGGAGCTGGCCGCCGACCCGGTGCGCCTGACGCCCTTCACCCGCGAGCTCGGCGACGCCGAGCCGTGGCTGCGCGAGGCCGAGGGTGTGGTCGCCAAGGAGCTCGACGCGCCCTACCGGCCGGGCGAGCGCGCCGGCATGGTCAAGGTCAAGCGGGTCCGGACCATCGACTGCGTGGTCATCGGGTGGCGGCCGGGCAAGGGCGAGGGGACGGTCGGCGCGATCATCCTCGGGCTCTACGACGCCGGCGGCGAGCTGCGCGAGATCGGGCACTCGAGCGGCTTCACCGCCACCGAGAAACGCGCTCTGGTGGAGCGCCTGAAGCCCTACGAGACCGGCGAGCGCGGGACCGGCGAGCCGTCGCGGTGGACGCACGGCCGCGAGCTGGAGTGGGTGAAGCTGCGCCCCGAGCTCGTCGTCGAGGTGACCTTCGACCACGTCAGCGGCGGGCGCATCCGGCACGGCGCCAAGGTCCAGCGCTGGCGCGACGACAAGCCGCCGCGCGAGTGCTCGATCGACCAGTTGACCGCCTGAGGGCGGGGCTGATCGCCGCTGTTCTCAGCGGCGCGCCGTCGACGCTGCACGCGCTGGCCACGGGCAGCGATCCGCTCGAGGCGGCCCGGGCGGCGGGCTCGGTCGTGTTGCCGCGCGAGCGGCGGACGCTGCCGCTGCTCGTCGCGGCCGTGCCGGCGCATCTGGCGGTGTCGCTCGGGTGGGCGTTCGTGATCCCGCGGCGGGCGGGGGTTCTCGGCGGGGCGTTGTTCGGGCTGGCGGTCGCGGCGCTCGACCTCGGCGTCCTGGCGCGGTGGTTCCCGCGCGTGCGCGCGCTGCCGCTGGGCCCGCAGGTCGCGGACCACGTCGCGTACGGGGCGGTCGTGGGCTGGGCGCTCCGCCCGGGCGGGGTTGGCGGGTCGTAGCGGGGTCTGTGCTGGTGAGGGGAGCGGATCGTGGTCCGCTCCCGAGCGGAGCGGCAACACGCCAGCCGCGGCTCCCCATGGGAACGAGAGTGCACTTGGGGCTGTATATGCGACCCAAATGACCACTCGTCTCACGCAGGAGCGCCCACGCGCCAGCCCAGGGAGGCGCCGCGGAGCGCGCCCGACACGCGCCGTCACACGGACCGGACGCCATGCTGCGGCAGCATGCCCGAAGTGCGCCTGCTCGTCGCGCCCGACGCCTTCAAGGGGACCTTCCGCGCGCCCGAGGTCGCGGCCGCCGTGGGCCGCGGGATCGAGGCGGCGGGCCTCGAGCCGCCCGACCTGTGCCCGATCGCCGACGGCGGCGAGGGGACGATGGAGGCGCTGCTGCTCGCCCTCGGCGGCGAGACGGCCGGCGCGACCGCCCGCGACCCGCTCGGGCGCGAGATCCGCGCGGGGTTCGGGCTGCTCGAGGACGGCGCGACGGCGATCGTCGAGGTCGCCGAGGCCAGCGGGCTCGGGCTTGTCGCCGAGCACGAGCGCGACGCCGAGGCGGCGACGAGCCACGGCACCGGCGACCTCATCGCCGCCGCGGTCGAGGCCGGCGCCGGCGTCGTTCTCGTCGCCGTCGGCGGCAGCGCGATGACCGACGGCGGCGCCGGGGCGATCGAGGCGCTGCGCGAGGCCGGCGGGCCGCGCGGCGCCAAGCTCGTCGTCCTGGCCGACGTGCGCACGCCCTTCGAGCGCGCGGCCGCCGTGTTCGCGCCGCAGAAGGGCGCCGACGCGGCCGCCGTGCGCCGGCTCGAGCGCCGCCTCGAGCGCTTCGCCGCGGAGCTGCCGCGCGACCCGCGCGGCGTCCCGATGTCGGGCGCGGCCGGCGGGCTCTCGGGCGGGCTGTGGGCCGCGTTCGGCGCGCGGCTCGAGCCCGGCGCACCGTTCGTCCTGGACGCCGTGGGCTTCGACGAGCGCGCCCGCGCATCGTTCGCCGTCGTCCTCGGCGAGGGCCGCCTCGACGAGACGACCCTGCACGGCAAGGCGGTCTTCGAGGCGGCGACGCGCGCCCGCCAGATGGGCGTGCCGGCCCACGCGATCGTCGGTCAGGACGGCCTGAACGCGTTCGGCAAGCGCATGCTCGATCTCCAGCACGTGCTCGAGGCGAGCGACGTCGCGCAGCTCGAGGCGGCGGGGACCGATCTGGCCGCGCGGCTACTCTCGGAGACGCGTCCCGGGTAACACCGACGCCAACCTCGCGATCCCTCCTGCGTTCCAGAGTCATGGCCGCCGATCCCACGACGATCACCCCGCGCGCTCCGCGCACCGAGACGCCGGTCTTCGTCGACCCGGCCGGCCGGCGTGCCCGCGGCCTGCGCGCCGCGGCCGCGGTCGGGGCGCTCGCCGGGCTGCTCGTCCTCGGCGCGCTCGTCCTCGGCGCGCTCGGCGTGGGCGGCCTGCCGGGGGTCTCGACGATCTTCGGCGACGGCGGCGCCAGGCAGGGCTCCGTCGCGCCCGAGCGCCCCGGGCCGGCCACGCCCGGCGCCGCGCCC
>DASXRF010000204.1:0-1917 GCA_036506755.1 Solirubrobacteraceae bacterium
CAGGGTGGCGTGGTGGTCACCGGCCGCGACATCTCCCACGGCGACCGGATCGTCTTCCCGGCGCCCGAAGGCGTCGCGGGCTTCAACGACCTGACCACCGACGACGAGGGCGCGGTCCTCGCCGGCGCGCTGCGGTTCAACCCGATGCAGGGCGAGGAGCCGAGGCCCGGCGAGATCTGGCGGATCGCGCCCGACGGGTCGGCCGCGATCGTGCTCGACGGCGTGGTCTGGGCCAACGGCCTCGGCCTCGCGCCCGGCGCCGACGTGCTCTACGTCAACGACTTCGCCGGCGATCGCGTCCTGGCCTGCGACCCCGACGGCGGCTCGCGCCGCACGTTCGCCACAGTGCCGCGCGGCAACCCCGACGGCCTCGCGGTCGACGAGGAGGGCGGCGTCTGGGTGGCGCTGGGCGGCGGCGCCGCGATCGTCCGCTTCAGCGCCGAGGGGACGCTGGACGCGCTGCTCGACGTCCCCGCGGCGTTCGTGGCGAGCGTCGCCTTCGACGGCGACGACCTGCTCGTCGCGACCGCCGGGGCGCTGCTGCGCACGCCCGCCGGCGTGCGCGGACGGCCCGTCGCGGCCGCCCGCGTGTAGCGACCCGGTTGCTGCGCCCACCTGCAGCGCACCGTAAAAGCGGCCCCGCGGGGGCCGCCGTCGCGTAGGGCATACTGGCGCCATCTCCTTCACCGAAGCCATTCGCAACCTCGTCGAGGATGGGCGGGCGATGTGGGGGCTCGTCGGCGCGCTGGCCCTCGTGCTGCTCCTGACGCCGCTGACCGTTCGCCTCGCGCACGCGATCGGCGCCGTCGACCGCCCCAACCGCGACCGGCCGCGCATCCACCAGCACCCGATCCCGCGCATCGGCGGGCTCGCGATCGCGGCGGGGATCCTCGTGCCCTACTTCGCGCTGGTGCAGCCGCACGGGCGGCTGCTGGGGGTCGCGATCGGGGCGGTGCTCGTCTGCGCCGTCGGCCTGGTCGACGACCTGCGCGGGATGCGCCCGAGCGTCAAGCTCGCGGCGGTCGTGCTCATCACGCTGATCCCGGTGGTCGGCTACGACATGGTCTTCCGCCGCATCGGCCTGCCGGTCATCGGCAACATCGACTTCGGCTGGACCGCCTACCCGCTGACGATCCTGTGGATCGCGCTCGTGGCCAACCTGGTCAACCTGATCGACGGGATGGACGCGCTGGCCGCGGGCATGGTGGCCATCGCGTGCGCCGCGTTCGCGCTGCTGGCCGCGTCGTTCGACCGCATGCAGGTCGCGGCGCTCAGCGTGATCGTCTTCGGCGCGTGCGTCGGCTTCCTGCGCCACAACTACCACCCGGCCCGGGTCTTCATGGGCGACTGCGGGGCGCTGACGCTGGGCTTCGTGCTCGGTTCGCTGGCCGTCGAGGGCGTCTTCAAGAGCGCCGCGACGATCGCGCTGGCCGCGCCGCTGCTCGTCATGGCGGTGCCGATCCTCGACACCTCGTTCGTCGTCGCCAAGCGGCTGAAGTACAAGCGCGCGCCGTGGGGCGCCGACCACAACCACTTCTACCACCGCTTCCTGCGCATCGGCTTCTCGCAGCGGCGCACGGCGGCGTACCTGCACCTGTGGGCGGCGCTGCTCGCCGGCTACGCGCTGCTGCTGCGCTTCGTGCCGCCGCGGCCGTTCGGCGTCTGGGACATCTCGCACACGGTGGTCGCCGCGGCCGCCGGCCTCGTTGTGATCGCCGCGTCGGTGTGGATGGTGTACGTGCTCGAGATCCTCAAGCAGCGCCATCTCGAGGCGCTGCGCATCCGCCGGCGCGGCGGGCCCGACGTCGAGGCCGGCGACCACGAGGACGCGCTCGAGGAGGTCCTCACCGCCGGGCCCGGCCACTAGTGCCGCGGCCCCGCTGACGACGTCGTGCGCGTGGCGCGGCTCGTCGGGTC
>DASXRF010000205.1:0-5327 GCA_036506755.1 Solirubrobacteraceae bacterium
CCGTCGCGCGCCCAGGCCGGCACCACCGCGGCCTACCGCGAGGCGGCGGCCCTGCTCGGCGACCACCGCCTGACGGCGCTGGCCCTCCGGCCCGCGCGGGGCGTGGACTTCGTCGCGGCCGGCGCGCCGCCGCACGGCGCCGCCATGCGGGGGTCGGGGGCGCGCGTGGTCATCGCGCTGCGCTCGGCGCCCCGGCGCTGATCTCCAGCGGCCGCCCGAACGCGCGCTCGAAGAGGTCCGCCTCGCGCTCGGCGGCCCAGCGGGCCACGCGCACGTCGCCGTCGGCCTCGAGCGTCATCCGGACCGGCCCGCCGTCGTCGACCGCGAACCGCGCCGCGCGCACGAGCTGGTCGCGCGAGCGCTCGAGGCCCTCGGCGAGGCGCAGCAGCGTCGCGCCGCGCTCGAGGATCGCGCGATCGCCCTTGGCGGTCCACGGCGCGAGGTCGGGCCCGAAGGCCGGCGTCCCCTTGCGGTGGTAGCGGACCATCTCGGCGATGATCGCCAGCTCGCGCGGCGACCACCCCGGGAGGCCGCCGTTGAGGATCAGGTAGCGCGAGTGGCGGTGGTGGTCGTCGTAGTCGACGGTCATCCCGATGTCGTGCAGCATCGCCGCCGCCCAGACCATCTCGCGCTCCTCGCGGTCGCCGGGGTGCAGGCCGGCCGCGGTGAGGTCGTCGAGCATGCCGAGCGCGAGGTGCGAGACGTGGAACGTGTGCGCCTCGTCGGCGTCGTACTGGGCGGCGAGGTTGCCGACGCTCGCCACCCGCACGTCGGGGAACAGCGGCGGGTCGCCGAAGGCCAGGTGGCGCTCGAAGAACGCGCCCTCGCGCAGGCCGGCCTCGGTGGCCTCGATCCCGTCGAAGTCGCCGGCCTCGAGCACGGTCTGCACGACGATCGCGCCGGCGAGGATCAGGTCCGCGCGGCCGGGCTTGATGCCGGGGACGCGCCCGCGCTCGCCGGCCGGCAGCGAGGCGAGCTCGGCGATCAGGCCGGCCAGCTCGTCGCGGCCGATGACGTACCCCTGGATGCCGATCGAGGGCAGGCCGGCCTCCGCGGCGGCCGCCGCGGCGAGGTTGCGGACGGTGCCGCCGATGCCGACCAGCCGCTTGCCCGCGCGCGCCAGCCACGGCGCGGATTCCAGCTCCTCGACCACGTGCGCGCGCAGCGCCTTGAGCTGCTTCTTGGTCGCCGGCCCGTCGCCGGGCAGGAAGCGCTCGGTCATGCGCACCGCGCCGAGCGGCCACGACCGCATCTGCCGCGGGCGGCGCCCCTTCACGCGCGTGAGCTGCAGCGAGCCGCCGCCGAGGTCGAGGACCGCGCCGTCGCTCAGCGTCGTCGTGTTCACCGCGGCCAGGTAGCCGAAGCGCGCCTCCTCGTCGACCGAGAGCACGCGGACGGGCAGCGCGGCGCGGTCGAGGAACTCGTCGCGGTTGTTCGCGTCGCGGATCGCGCTGGTCGCCAGCGCGGCGACGTCCTCGGTGTCGATCCCGGTCGCCGCGCAGAAGTGCGCGAAGACCTCCACGACGGCGAGCGCGCGCTGCATGCGCTCCTCGGAGAGCTCGCCGGTCTCGGCCAGGCCGGCGCCGATCCGCACGGCCTCGTAGATCTCGTCGGTGCGCTTCCACCAGCCCTCGTCGGCCGAGAAGACGACGAGGCGGAACGAGTTCGAGCCGAGATCGACGACGGCCGTGCGCTCCACGGGCTTGAAGCTACCCGCGCGCGGGCCTACGCGCGTACCGGGCCGTCTCGAGCGGTGGGGCGGCATCGAAAGGTTGTCCGTTTCGGTCAACAGGGGGTCCCCGGAGGCCGACGCTCAATATCGCGTGTCCGGACTCGTTGAGCTTCCCCCCCGCGCGCGCGGGTTCATCCTTGCCGTCATCGCCGCCGGTGCGGCGATGCCCGCGCTCGTGTCGCTCCTCGCGGGCGCCCCGCGGCTCGATCTGGGGCTGCTCGCTCTCGCCGCCGCGGCCTGCGCCGCCGGCAACCTCTTCGAGGTCTTCGCCCCGGGCCACTACGCGCTGCAGCCGAACTTCGCCGTGTTCTTCGCCTCGGTGGTGTTGCTGCCACCGTGGGCGAGCGCGCTGGTCGCCGTGGCGGCGTTCGTGCCCGGCTGGCTCGCCGGGCGCTCGCCGTGGTTCAAGGCCGCGTTCAACATGGCCAACTACGCCCTGGCCGGCACCGCCGCCTCGGGCGTGCTGCGGCTCCACGACGCGGTCGCCGCGGTCGCCGCGGCCGGACTCCAGGACGTCGCGGTGCTCGTGGCCGCCGCCGCGGTCTTCGCGATGGTCAACCACCTGCTGATCGCCACCGTGGCGAGCTTCGCGAGCGGGGTCCCCGTCCGGCGCAACCTGCACCAGATCGCCGACGGCCTCCCGCTCGACGTCGCGCTGGGCGTCACCGGCGCGAGCCTGGCGGTGCTCTGGCACGAGTCCCCGGCGCTGGTCGCCCTGGCCGCCGGACCGCTGGCGCTCGTCTACCGCGCCCTGGCCCTGCCCCAGCTCGAGCACAAGGCGCGTACGGACGCCAAGACCGGGCTGTTCAACTCCGAGCACTTCCGCGAGCGGCTGGAGGAGGAGGTCGACCGCGCCCGGCGGACCGGCGGCACCGTCGCCGTCGTCATGGTGGACCTCGACCACCTGCGCGAGGTCAACAACCGCTGCGGGCATCTCGCCGGTGACCGGGTCATCCGGGGCGTCGCCGACGCACTCGTCGCGGTCAATGTGGACACGGGCGTGGCCGCGCGCTTCGGCGGCGAGGAGTACTGCCTGCTGCTGCCCGGCGGGACCGTCGACGACGCCCGGGCCGTGGCCGAGGAGCTGCGCGCCCGCGTCTCCGAGACGCGCTTTCGCGCCGACGACGACGAGTCCGCGGCCGAGACACTGCGCGTCACGCTCTCCGCCGGCGTGGCCGCCTTCCCCGAGCACGGCGACAGCGCGCAGGCGCTGATCAAGGCCGCCGACGTCGCCGTCTACGAGGCCAAGGCGGCCGGCCGTAACCGCGTGCGCGTCGCGCTGGCACCCGAGGCGCGCGCCGCCCTCGACCTTCGCCCCGCCGGCGCCGCGTTGGCCGCTCCGGCGCCCGCCGACGCCCCCGTCCTGCGCCTGGCCGAGGTGACGCCCGAGCGGTCGGTCGCCCCGGGCGAGCGCGCGGGCGACGACACCTCGGCGGCGCCCGCTGGCCCGCCTCCCGCGGTGGGCACCCGGCGTCTCGTGCCCCCGTACGCGGCCACGCTCGCCATCGCCGGCGCCCTGCTCGGCGCGTGGTCGGCGGGTCAGTCGGCGCCGGTCCTCGGCCCCCTGCTCGGCCTGCTCATCGCGGCCGTGGTGGCCCTCGACGTCAGCGACCTCGACGTCTTCGGGCGCGGCCGCCTGTCGCCGGGCGCGGTCCCTTCCGTCGCGCTCGCGTGCGCGTTCGGCCCGGTGGGCCCCGTGCTCGCCGAGGCGGTCGTCACGCTGCTGCGCGTCGTTCGCGGCGAGGCCGGCGTGCGCTCGGCGTTCAACTTCGGCGCGCTGAGCCTGAGCGGCGGCGCCGCGGCGGCCGTGTTCGCGCTGATGAAGCCGGGTCACGGCGTGGGCCTCGTCCTCGTCGCGATCCTCGCGGCGCTCGTCTACTACGCGGTCAACGCCACCCTCGTCGCCGGCGTCTGGGCGCTCGACGAGGCGCTCCCCCCGACGACGGCCTGGCGAGCGCGCTTCGCCTGGGCCATGCCGCACTACCTCGCCTTCGGCGCCGCCTCCGGCCTGCTGCTGCTGGCCTACGACGACATGGGGACGCTGGCCTTCGCGGTCTTCGGGTTCCCGCTGTCGACCTTCTGGCTCGCGCAGCGCCAGTACCTCGCCCGGGCGCGCGAGAGCCTGGAGTCGCTCGGGCGGCGCAACGACGAGCTGTCGGCGACCAACGAGCGCCTGCGCACGGTCGTGGCCGACAACCAGGACCTCGTGCGGAGCATCCACGAGAGCTACCTGGCGACCATCACCGCGCTCGCGCGCAGCATCGAGGCCAAGGACCCCTACACCGGCGACCACACCGAGCGCGTCGCCGCGATCGCCACGCGGATCGCGGCGCAGCTGGACTTCGGCGAGTCCGACCGCCGCGCGATCGCCGTCGGCGCGGTGATCCACGACATCGGCAAGATCGGCGTCCCGGACGCCATCCTGCTCAAGCCCGGCCGGCTGACCGACGAGGAGTTTGCGGTCATGCGCCGTCACCCCGAGATCTCGTCCTACATCCTGGCCGAGCTCGAGCTGCCGCCGCTCGTCAAGAACATGGTGCGCAACCACCACGAGCGCTACGACGGCATGGGCTATCCCGACCGGCTCAGCGGCGAGCGCATCCCGCTCGCCGCACGCGTGCTCTCGGTCGCCGACGCGCTCGACGCCATGACGAGTGACCGCCCGTACCGGCCGGCGATGTCGTTCGACGACGCGCTGGAGGAGGTCCGCCAGCAGGCGGGCCGGCAGTTCTGCCCGACGGTCCTGCGCGCTCTCGATGAGAGCCTCGCCGCCCAGCCGGCCGCCTGGAGCGCTCTGCGCGGTGCCGGCGACGGCGAGCGGCGTGCTGCCTGATCGTCCAGCGGTCGACGATTCGTCCAGCGCAGCTTCACCTTCTCGACCATCGGACGAGGTCGCGCCGATGTCGTGGGCGAGAAACCGCCCCCATGGAAGGGAAGTCCGAATGCTCGGGATCACGATGCCCGAGCGCCTGCGCTGGATCGCAGGCGCTCTGGCAGGCTCGGTGATCGCACTGCTGCTCGTCGCCCCGCCGCCCGCCCCCGCCGCTGAGCGGGACGCCGCGGCGGAGGTCATCGTCCGGTTCGCGCCGGGCGTGTCGGTCGACGAGGGCAGCGCGCTCATCGAGGCGCAAGGCGGCGACGTCGTCCGTCGCCTCGACATCATCAACGGGGTCGGCGCCCGCGTCGACGGCGCCGAGCTCGCGGCGCTGCGTGGGGACCCGCGGGTCGTCACGGTGACGCCGAACGCGCCCATCCAGACGCGCGCCAGGAAGTCGACCACGAGCAAGACGGCCAGCACGACCACGTCCACGACGAGCACCTCGACGATCGACTGGTCGTTCGTGCGCAGCGCGTTCAACCAGTCGATCAAGGCGACCGACGCCTGGATCGCCAGGCGCGGCTACCTGACCGGCGCCGGCGTCGGCGTCGCGGTGGTCGACACCGGCATCGCGGGCGGCCTGCCCGACTTCCAGCTGTCGCCCAGCGACCCGAGGTCGCGCGTCGTCGCGTCGGCCGTCGTCAACCCCGGCGCCACGACCGCGAGCGACTCGCTCGGTCACGGCACGCACGTCGCCGGGCTGATCGCCGGCAACGG
>DASXRF010000206.1:0-11043 GCA_036506755.1 Solirubrobacteraceae bacterium
TCGGCGGTGCAGGGCAAGGAGGTGGTCGCATGAGCTCCACGGAAGAACAGGCCTTCGACTACGTCGGCATCGCGTTGGGGCGCAGCGTCGAGGGCGACGCCCTCGCCGAGGCGCTCGCGGAGGGCGAGGGCGTGGAGCTCGTCCCGCAGGCCAGCTACTGGGAGGTCAAGGCGCGCGGGCGGCTGCGCCTCGACTTCGACGAGCTCTCCGAGGCGACCGGGCTCGACGTCGACTCAGAGCTCATCCAGGTGCTCATGTCGACCTACTACGGGCGGATGGTGAACACGGACGAGGCCATCCTCCTGTTCCACGACCCGCTCGAGGCGATGGAGCACATGTGAGAGGCCCGTGGACTTCGAGCTGACGGAGGACCAGGAGACAATACGCCGCGCGGTGGCGGAGCTCGCCGCGAGCTTCGACGAGGAGTACTGGCTGGAGAAGGACTCCAACCACGAGTTCCCGTGGGAGTTCTACAAGGCGTTCGCCGACGCGGGCTGGCTCGGCATCTGCGTGCCCGAGGAGCACGGCGGCAGCGGGCTGGGCATCCTCGAGGCGTCGCTGCTGCTCGAGGAGGTGTCGGCCTCGGGCGCCGGGATGAACGGCGCGAGCTGCATGCACATGTCGATCTTCGGGATGCACCCGGTGATCGTGCACGGCTCGGACGAGCTCAAGCGCGAGACGCTGCCGCGCATCGTGTCGGGCGACCTGCACGTGTGCTTCGGCGTGACCGAGCCCGACGCCGGCCTCGACACGACGCGGATCAAGACCTACGCCAAGCGCAACGGCAGCGGCGACTACGTCATCAGCGGGCGCAAGGTGTGGATCTCCAAGGCGCTGGAGTCCGAGAAGGTCCTGCTGCTGACGCGCACGACGAAGCTCGAGGACTGCGCCAAGAAGACCGACGGCATGACGCTGTTCTTGACCGACCTCGACCGCGACCGCGTCGACATCCGGCCGATCCCGAAGATGGGGCGCGAGGCCGTCGACTCCAACGAGCTCTTCATCGACAACCTCGAGGTGCCCGAGGAGCACCGCGTCGGCGAGGAGGGCAAGGGCTTCCGCTACCTGCTCGACGGGCTCAACCCGGAGCGGATCCTCATCGCCGTCGAGGCGCTCGGGCTGGGCCGGGCGGCGATCAGGCGGGCGGTCAACTACGGAAACGAGCGCGTGGTGTTCGGGCGGCCCATCGGCCAGAACCAGGGGCTCCAGTTCCCGATCGCCGACGCGCAGATGCGGCTCGACGCGGCGACGCTCATGGTGCGCAAGGCGGCGTGGCTGTACGACCAGGGGCTGCCGTGCGGGCGGGAGGCGAACGCCGCCAAGTACCTGTGCGCCGACGCGGGATTCACGGCGGCCGACCGCGCCGTGCAGCTGCACGGCGGCATGGGCTACGCCCGCGAGTACCACGTCGAGCGCTACTTCCGCGAGGCGCGGCTGCTGCGCATCGCCCCGATCAGCCAGGAGATGGTCCTCAACTACGTGGGCGAGCACGTCCTCGGCCTGCCGAGGTCGTACTGATGCGCGGACTGCAGGGGCGCCTCGCGCTCGTCACGGGCGCGGGCGCCGGCATCGGCGCGGCCGTGGCGCGCCGCCTCGCCGAGGAGGGCGCGGGGGTCGCCGTCATCGACCGCGACGCGGACGCCGCGCAGGCGGTCGCGGCGCAGATCGGCGAGGGGGGCGGCCGCGCGATCGGCGTAGGCGCCGACGTCACGGACCCTGCCGCGGTCGCCGCCGCGGTCGACGCGGCGGCGGCGCTCGACGGCGCGCTGCACATCGTCATCAACAACGCCGGGGTCGTGCGCGCGGCGATGCTGCCCGACCTCGACGAGGAGAAGTTCCGCTCGGTCCTCGACGTCCACCTCATGGGCACCTACCACGTGCTGCGCGCGGCGCTGGACCGGCTGCCCGACGACGGCACCGGCCGGGTCATCAACTCGACGTCGGCCGCCGGGCTCGTCGGCACGATCGGCCAGGCCAACTACGCCGCCGCGAAGGCGGCGATCGTCGGCCTGACGAAGTCCGCCGCGCGGGAGCTGGCCAAGCGCCAGATCACCGTCAACGCGGTGGCGCCGCTGGCGGCGACGGCGATGACCGAGACGGTGCGGACGAACCCCAAGTTCGCCGCCAAGACGCTCGAGCGCATCCCGCTGGGGCGCTTCGCCGAGCCCGAGGAGGTCGCCGGCGCCTTCGCCTTCCTGGCCTCCGACGACGCCGCGTACATCACCGGCCAGGTGCTGTGTGTCGACGGCGGGACGGTGATGTGACGTGGCCGCCCCCTCGTCGCCGTTCCTCGACGCCGGCCGCGACGTCGTCATCGTCGAGGCGGTGCGCACGCCGATCGGCCGCGCCCATCCCGAGAAGGGCGCGTTCCGCGACACGCACCCCAACACGCTGCTGGCCGCCTGCCTGACCGCGCTCGTCGAGCGCACGGGCATCGACCCCGCCGAGGTCGAGGACGTCATCGCCGGGTGCACGGCGCCCTTCGGCGAGCAGTCGCGCAACATCGCGCGCAACGCCTGGCTGCAGGCCGGCTACCCGGTCGAGGTGCCGGCGATCACCATCGACCGCCGGTGCGGCTCGGCGCAGTCGGCAGTGAGCTACGGCGCCGCGCTGATCGCCTCCGGGAGCCACGAGCTGGTGATCGCTGCCGGCGTCGAGCACATGCACCACGTGCCGATCGACTCGCCGATGAAGATCGTCGAGCTCTACGGCGACCCCTGGCCACAGGAGCTGCGCGACCGCTTCCAGTTCATCCCGCAGGGCCTGAGCGCCGAGCGCATCGCCGAGCAGTGGGAGATCTCGCGGCGCGAGATGGACCAGCTCGCGGTGGCGTCGCACGAGCGCGCGGCGGCGGCGACGGAGGAGGGCCGATTCGAGCGCGAGATCGTGCCGATCGAGACGCCGCACGGCACGGTCGAGACCGACCAAGGGATCCGGCCCGGGACGAACCTCGAGTCGCTCGCGCAGCTCAAGACGCCGTTCAAGCCCGACGGGCGGATCACGGCGGGCACGTCCTCGCAGCTCTCCGACGGCGCGGCCGCGGTGCTGCTGGCCAGCAGGCCCGCGGCCGAGCGCTTCGGCCTGCGCCCGCGCGCGCGTGTCGTCGACCAGGTGACCGTCGGCGTGGACCCGGTCATCATGCTCACCGGCCCGATCCCGGCAACGCGCAAGCTGCTCGACCGCACCGGCCTGGGCATCGGTGACTTCGACCTCATCGAGGTCAACGAGGCCTTCGCCTCGGTGGTGCTCGCCTGGCAGCGCGAGCTGGCGCCCGACATGGACCGCGTCAACGTCAACGGCGGCGCGATGGCGCTCGGCCACCCCGTGGGCTCGACCGGCGCGCGGCTCGTCGCGACGATCCTCCACGAGCTCGAGCGCTCCGACGGCGAGCTCGGGCTCGTGACCATGTGCTGTGGCGGCGGGCTGGGCACGGGCACGATCCTGGAGCGGCTGTGACGCACGGCCCGGTCGAGCTGCGCGAGGACGAGCTGGACCTGGGGCGCTGGCTGCGCCCCGGCGACGGCGTGGTCGCCGGCCAGGCGTGCGCCGAGCCCACCGTCCTCGTCGACGCGCTCCTCGAGCAGGCGCCGTCGATCGGCGGCCTGCGCGCGTTCTTCGGCCTCACCTGGCGCGACAGCGTCGCGGAGGCGGCATCCGGCGCGCTGGAGGTCACCTCGTACGGGGCGCTCGGCCGGCTCGGCCGCCTGAGCGGCCTGCGCGTGGTGCCCTGTCACTTCTCCGCACTGCCCGGCCTGTTCGCCGCCCGCGCGCTCCCCGGCGACGTCGCCTTCGTGCAGGTCGCGCCGCCGGACGCAGAGGGGCGTTGCAGCCTCGGCGTCGGCGTCGACTACATCGGCGACGCGCTCGAGCACGCGCGCGTGGTGATCGCCGAGGTCAACGATCACTGCCCGCGGACGGCCGGGCACTGGATCGCTTGGGACCGCATCGACGCGGCCGTCCACACGTCGCGCCCGCTGGTCGAGGCGCCGCCGGTGGCGCCGGGGGAGACCGAGCGACGGATCGCCGAGCACGTAGCGGCGCTGGTGCGCGACGGCGACACGATCCAGCTTGGCGTCGGCGCGCTGCCGGAGGCGATCATGCGCGCGCTCGGCGGCCACCGCGACCTCGGCGTGCACTCGGGGATGATCTCCGACGGCGTGCTCGACCTCATCGAGGCGGGCGTGGTCACCAACGCCCGCAAGCCCGCCGACCGCAACCTCACGGTGACCGGCGCGGCGCTCGGCAGCACCCGGCTGTTCGAGGCGCTCGGCCGGCGCGAGGAGATCGTCTTCCGCGCGGTGAGCTCGACGCACGCGCCCGCGACGCTGGCGAACGTGGGCCGCCTGTGCGCGATCAACAGCGCCGTGGAGATCGATCTGAGCGGCCAGGCGAACGCCGAGGCCGTGGGCGGCCGGCTGCTCGGCGCCGTCGGCGGCCAGGTCGACTTCCTGCGCGCTGCTGCGGCGGGCGGGGGCACGCCCATCCTCGCGCTGCCCGCCAAGCGCATCGTGCGCCGGCTCAGCGGCCCGGTCAGCACGGCGCGCAGCGACGTCGACTGGGTCGTCACCGAGCACGGCGCGCGCTCGCTGCGCGGCCTGACCGACGCCGATCGCGCCGCCGCGCTGCTCGAGCTCGCGGGCCCCGAGTCGGCCGAGCGGCTGGCCTGCTGTGAACCCGACCTGGGGGTCCCCCTTCATGCCTGAGCGTTCGACGCCTCCCTACGGCGGCGTGGGCATCGCCCTGCCCACCATCGACGCGTTCGGTCACGGGACGCCGGTGCTCGAGGTCGCGCGGGCGGCGGAGCGCGCCGGGCTCGACCACGCGTGGGTGCCCGACCACCTCGTCTTCCACCGGCCGATCCTCGAGGCGACCACCGCGTTGGCCGTCCTCGCCGGCGCGACCGAGCGCATCCGCCTGGGCTCGGCGATCCTCAACCCGACGCTGCGTCCGGTGACGTGGCTGGCCAAGCACCTCGCGACGCTCGAGGCGCTCGCGCCCGGCCGGCTGCTGCTCGGCGTAGGGCTCGGCGGCGAGTACGAGCCGGAGTTCCGCGCCGCGGGCGTCGACCCGCGCACGCGCGCCCGGCGCCTCGACGAGGCCCTCGAGCTGCTCCCGCGCTTGATGGCCGGCGAGGCGGTGCGCCACTCCGGCGCCTACGAGGTCGACTGCCCTGGCCTGACGCCGGCACCCGACGGGCTGCCGCCGGTGTTGGTCGGCGGGCGCTCGGAGGCGGCGCTGCGCCGCGCGGCGCGCTTCGGCGACGCCTGGCTGCCGATGTGGATGGACCCCGAGCAGGTGGCCGCCGGTCGAGCACGCCTCGCCGAGCTCGCCGCCGAGCACGGGCGCCCCGCGCCGGGCGTCGCGCTCGTCGCGTTCGTCAACGCCGGCGACCAGCGCCTGCGGGCCCGCGCCGAGGCGGCCGAGCTGGTCCGGCGCCAGTACGGCATGCCGTTCGAGCGCGTCGAGCGCTGGGCGCTGCTCGGCTCCGTCGAGGAGATCGCCGAGCGGCTGGCGGCCTACCGCGAGGCCGGCGTCGACGGCTTCTGCCTGTCGCCCGCGCACCCGCACCCGCTCACGCAGGTCGAGCCGGTCGCGGCGCTGCGCGCGCAGCTCGGACCGATCGGGGTCGCCGCATGAGGCGCACGCTTTTCGCCGACGAGCACGAGGCCCTGCGCGAGAGCTTCGGCCGCTATCTCGACGCCGAGATCGTCCCTGCGTACGACGCCTGGGAGCGCGAGGGCCGCATCCCGCGCGAGGCGCTGCGGCGCCTCGGCGAGCTGGGGTTCCTCGGTCTCGCCGTCGACGAGCGCTACGGCGGCCCGGGCATCGACGACTTCCGCTTCAACGCCGTGCTCAACGAGGAGGCGGCCGGGCGCGGGCTCGCCGCCTTCGCGCTCGCCTTCACGATGCAGAACGACGTCGCGCTGCCCTATCTGCTCTCGGTGTGCACCGACGAGCAGCGCGAGCGCTGGCTGCCCGGGATCGCGTCGGGCGAGATCGTGCTCGGGATCGCGATGTCCGAGCCCCGGGCGGGGTCCGACCTGCAGGGCGTGACCATGCGCGCTGATCGCCGCGACGGCGGCTACGTGCTCAACGGCTCGAAGACCTTCATCACCAACGGGCTCAACGCCGACCTGATCATCACGGTGGTGCGCACCGGGCGCCAGGGCGACCACAGCGACATCAGCCTCGTTGCCGTCGAGGGCGACACGCCCGGGTTCACGCGCGGGCGCGCGCTCGAGAAGCTCGGCCAGCACGCGCAGGACACCGCTGAGCTGTTCTTCGACGACGCCGTCGTCCCGGCGGAGAACCTGCTCGGCGACGAGGGCCGCGGCTTTCGCTATCTGACTCAGCACCTCGCGCAGGAGCGGATGTCGATCGCCGTCGGCGCGGTCGCCGCCGCCCGCGGCGCGCTCGAGCGCACACTCGGCTACGTGCTCGACCGCCGGGCGTTCGGGCGGCCGGTGGGCACGTTCCAGAACTCGCGCTTCAAGCTCGCCGAGTGCCGGACCGAGGTCGAGGTCGCGCAGGCGTTCGTCGACCGCTGCCTGGAGCTGCACGTGGCGGGCGAGCTGACCGCCGACGAGGCCGCGATGGCGAAGTACTGGAGCTCCGAGGCGCAGGGGCGCGTCATCGACGCCTGCCTGCAGCTCCACGGCGGCTACGGCTACATGCTCGAGTACCCCATCGCGCGCGACTACGCCGACGCGCGCATCTCGCGCATCTACGGCGGCACGACCGAGATCATGAAGGAGATCATCGGGCGCTCGATGGGGCTCGGCGAGCCGCGGTGACTCAGCGTCCGGTCCAGGCCGGCTCGCGCTTCTCCAGGAACGCCGTGAGCCCCTCCTTGGCGTCCTGCGTCGCGAAGGCCAGCGTGAGCTGCGACTGCAAGTAGTCCAGCGCGTCGTCGTAGGGCATGTCGTCCTGCCGGCGCATCGCGTCCTTGCCGAGGCGCATGAGCACCGGCGACTTCGCCGCCAGCCGGTCCGCCCACTCGGCGACCGCGGCGTCGAAGTCCTCGCCGTCCGGCACGACGCGGTTGACGAAGCCGATCGCGTGCGCCTCCGCGGCCGTGACGCGCTCGCCGAGCAGCATCAGCTCGTTGACCCGCTTGCGCGGGAGGTTGCGGTACAGCAGCGCCATGAGCATGAAGGGGAAGACCCCGACGTTGATCTCGGGCGCGCCGAAGGACGCCGACTCGCGCGCGACGATCAGGTCGCAGGCGAGGGCGACCCCGAGCCCGCCGGCCAGCGCGTGCCCGTTGACCGCGCAGACGCTCGGCTTGCCGAGCTGACCGAAGCTGCGGAAGAGCCGCGGGAAGCGGTCGTTGTCGACGTGCTTGGCGATGATCGGCGCCTCGTCGCCGAAGGCCGAGAGATCGCCGCCGGCGCAGAAGACGCTGCGGTGCGTCGAGGCGACCACGACGCAGCGGGTGGCGGCGTCGTCGCGCGCCTCGTCGAGGGCGCCGATGAGGTCGTCGAGAAGCTCGAAGGACAGCGCGTTGCGCCGGTCCGGGTCATCGAGGGCGATCGTGCGCACCCCGGTGTCGCTCAGGGTCGTGCGGACCTTGCCGTTGGCCATGCGGGCATCGTCGCGGGCGATCGCGCGGCCGGCCACGCACCCAAGGAGGAACCGGCTCTCCCGTTCGACGGCTGCGGCTCTCCCCTGGAGGGGCCGCGCGCCGCGCGTCGCCCCTGCACCATGCGTCACCCCAGCACACGACCGAGAGGAGCGGCACGGTGATCGCGGCGACGCTGGCGAAGCCCGGGCAGATCGAGGTGCAGGACGTTCCGGACCCCGAGCTGACGGAGAGCACGTCGGCGATCGTGCGCATCACGCGCGCCGGGATCTGCGGCAGCGACCTCTACCTCTACGACGGGCGCATGGACATCGAGCCGGACTTCGCGCTCGGTCACGAGTTCGTGGGCGTCGTCGAGCAGGTCGGCCCCGACGTGCGCCTCATCGATCAGGGCGACCGCGTCGTCGGGTCCTTCTCGGTCTCGTGCGGGCGCTGCCGCCCGTGCCAGAGCGGCCAGCACGCGCGCTGCCTCATGCTGCGCTTCTTCGGCTTCGGCTTCGCCTTCGGCGACCTGCCCGGCGGCCAGGCGGAGCGCATCGGCGTCCCCGAGGCGGACCTCACGCTGCGCAAGGTCCCCGACGAGATCTCCGACGACGCCGCGGTGCTCCTCGGCGACAACGTCGTGACGGCGGTCGATGTCCTTCGCCGCGCGCGGTTTGCGCCCGGCCACGTCGTCGCGATCCTCGGCTCGGGCACGATCGGCCTGCTCACCGCGCAGGCGGCGCTCGCCCTGGGCGCCTCCGCCGTCGTCGTGCACGACAAGGTGCCCGACCGCCTGGCCCGGGCGCGCGAGCTCGGGGCGATCGCGGTCGACGTCGCGCAGGACGACCCGCTCGACGCCGTGCTCGAGGTCAGCGGCTACCAGGGCGCGGACGTCGTGGTCGAGGCGACCTCGACCATCGAGGGCACCGTCGCCGCCGTCCCGCTGGCGCGCAAGGGCGGCGTGATCGCGGTGACGACGGTGCACGCCGACGGCGACGTGACGCTGCCGATCGGCGAGATGTGGCTCAAGGACCTCGAGCTCGTCATGCACCAGGTCAACGTGCAGGCGCGGCTCGACGAGGCGCTCGCGCTGGTCGCCTCGGGCCGGCTGACGCCCGAGACGGTGATCACGCACCGCCTCGGGCTCGATGCCGCGGCCGACGGCTACGCCGCGGCGGCGTCCTACGACGCCGTCAAGGTCGTGCTCACGCCGTGACGCGGCGGTAGCGGGCGACGGCCTCGTCGCGGCTCGCCGCGCCGAGCTTCTCGAGCGTCCGCTCGACGTGCCAGCCGACGCCCGTCCGCGGGATGCCGAGCTGCGCCGCGATCTCCTCGTCGGTCTCGCCCTGCTCCATCAGCCGCAGGATGTCGGCCTCGCGCCGGGTGATCTCGAAGCCCGGGACCGTGAGCACGGGCGCGCTCGGTCGCTCCTCGTCGCCGGCGGCGCGCTCGATCGCGGCGACGACGTCGGAGACCTTGCCGACCATCTCGTCGACCACGCTGCGCAGGAGGTGGATCTTCGAGCGCTGGGCCTTCGCCTCGGCGAGCAGCGCGGTGCGCTGGATCGCGTAGCCGAGCCCCTCGGCGAACGCCCCGAGGACGTCGCGGTCGTGCGGGCCGACGTCGCGCCCCGCGAAGTAGCAGTCGGCGTGGATGAAGCCGATGATCACGTTCTCGGGGATGAGCGGAGCCGCCGTGTACGAGCTGGTCCGCGAGGCCTCCACGAGCGGCTTGAACCCGCGCGGGTTGTCCTGCGCCTCCTGCACGAGCATGGGCTCGCGCGTGTAGATCATCTCGGTCTCCACGATGTCGTGGTCGATCCGCATGCGGTTCGTCTGGCCGAGCTGCTGGAACTCCGCGGCCCAAGCCGGGTCCCCCTTGAACTCCACGCTCTCGGGGATCATCTCGGGGCCCTGCAGCCGGAAGAGCACGGCGCGGTCGAAACCGCACTCCTGGCACACCGCGCGCGTCGCGCGGTCGTAGAGCTCGGGCAGCGACCGGGCCGTGCGCAGCTTCGCCAGCGCGCGACGGACACCGACGACAGAGGACGCTTCATCGGGCACGGCGCATCTCCTTCTCGGACAGGCCGAGCGTACGGTCGCGACGCCCGGATCACGACGCCTCGCGGGGTGAACCCCGTCTCCCGAACGGGGGAGCGCGTTCACCCCGCGAGGCGTCGCCGCGCCCGCGCACGTCAGCGATAAAGGGACGCGATGACCGACCTGACGACGCGCGCGGCGAGCGAGTGGGGCGCCGAGGCACACATGAACCCGCTCGAGAGCCTGATGTGGCGCGCCGAGCTCAACCCGCGACTGCGCTCGACCGGCGTCCTGCTCGAGGTGCTCGACGGGCCGCCGGAGCGCGAGCGGCTGATCGGGGCGCACGAGTGGGCGACGCGCCTACTCACGCGGCTGCGCAAGCGCGTCGTCGAGGATCCGCTCGGGCTGGCGGCGCCGCGCTGGGCCGTCGATCGCGACTTCGACCTCGCCTACCACCTGCGCTTCGCTCGCCTCCCGGAGCCCGGGACGATGCAGGAGGTCCTCGACCTCGCGCAGGTCATGGCGATGGCGCCCTTCGACCGCGCGCGGCCGCTCTGGGAAGCCATGCTCGTCGAGGGGCTGCCGGACGGTCGCGCGGCCTACCTGCTCAAGCTCCACCACTCCCTGGCGGATGGCAAGGGCCTCGTCCAGATGCTCGACATCCTGCACAGCGACCGCGCCGAGCCGGGCCGCCGCAGCGACCTTCCCGCGCCCGCCCCCGAGCGGGTGAGCGGGGTCGGCGTGTCGGCGAGCAACCTGCTCGGCCTGTCTCGCCGGGCCGCGCACGAGGTGCTGCGGGCGGGCGGCCGCGTCACCTCGCTCGCCGACCGCGTCGTCAGCCACCCGCAGAGCGTCGCCGGCGGCCTGCGCTACGTCCAGTCGCTCGCCAAGGTGCTCGGGCCCGCGCCCGCGGCCAGCTCGCCGTTGCTCGAGCAGCGCGGCCTCGGGCGGCGCTTCGGGACCATCGACGTGGCGCTCGCCGAGCTGCGCGCCGGTGGCAAGGCCGCCGGCGGGTCGCTCAACGACGCGTTCCTCGCCGGGCTCGCCGGCGGGATGCGGCGCTACCACGCCGAGCACGGCGTCGACGTCGACGAGCTGACCTTCGCCCTGCCGGTGAGCATGCGCAAGCCGGACGACCCGCTCGGCTCCAACCGCATCGCCGGGGCGCGCATCGCCGCGCCGGTCGGCCTCGAGGACGCCCGCGAGCGCGTACAGGTGGTGCGCGAGCGCGTGCGCGCGGCCCGCGACGAGCCGGCGCTCAACTTCATGAGCGCGGTGGCGCCGGCACTGAGCCGGCTGCCGGCGGCCGTGTCGGCGCCGATGACCGAGCGGGTCACGCGGTCGATCGACCTGCAGGCCTCCAACGTCCCGGGACTTTCGCGGCAGGCCTACATCGCCGGCGCCCGCGTGGTGGAGGCCTATCCGTTCGGCGCCGCGCCC
>DASXRF010000207.1:0-2897 GCA_036506755.1 Solirubrobacteraceae bacterium
GAAGCGCCGCAAGCGCCAGACGTAGCCGCAAGAACCCCCGCCGCGCTCCGTTGTCGGTACGGAGACGTGTACGACAAGGGGTTGACCATGAAGACGATGCGCTGCGCGCTGGCCGCCGCGCTGCTGCTGCTCGCGCTGCCGCCGGCGGCGCTCGCCGAGGGCTGGACGCCCTACGACCGGCCGGCCACCAACGGCATCACGACCGACAAGGACGTCCCGATCACGATGTCCGACGGCATCGTCCTCAGCGCGGACGTCTACCGCCCGGACAAGCCCGGCCGCTACCCGGTCATCCTCACGCAGACGCCGTACAACAAGGAGAGCGCGCTCGGCGCCGCCAACTCGTACCTCGTCCAGCGCGGCTACGTCCACGTCGTCGTCGACGTCCGGGGCACCGGCTCCTCGCAGGGCTCGTGGGACTCGTTCGGGCCCAGCGAGCAGCGCGACGGCCCCGAGGTCGTCGCGTGGACGCGCCGGCAGCCGTGGAGCGACGGGGACGTCGGCCTCTGGGGCGCGTCCTACATGGCGATCACGCAGCTGACGACGGCCGCCCGCCGGCCGCCCGGCCTCAAGGCCATCTTCCCGATCGTCCCCATGGCCGACAGCTACCGCGACATCACGTTCGCCGGGGGCCAGACGAACGTGTCGTTCATCCCGCTGTGGCTGGGCCTGGTCACGGGGACGAGCCTGGTGCCGCCCGCCTACGCGCTGAGCGGCAGCCCGCAGGACCTCGCGCGCGGCGTCACCACGCTCGCGCAGCACGCGACCAACGTCGGAAGCTTCCAGCTCAACACCGTCGTCAACGCGACCGCGGGCGGCGACATCGCCTACGACGGCCCGTACTGGAAGACGCGCTCGCCGCTCGAGCTCGCCGACGACATCGACGTCCCCGCGTTCATCACCGGCGGCCTACACGATCTCTTCCAGCGCGGCGAGCCGATGATCTACGAGCGCCTGCGCCACCGGGTCACGGCGCGCCTGCTGATGGGCCCGTGGACGCACGTCGGCGGGTCGACCGGCGCGGGGCTGCCCGCCGACGGGGTGCCGTCGCTCGACCAGATCGCCCTGCGCTGGTTCGATCACTACCTCAAGGGCATCGACACCCACGTCCAGGACATCCCGAGCGTCACGCAGTACGCCTACGGCGACGAGAAGTTCGAGGTCCAGCCCGATTGGCCCGACGCGCACCTCGACCCGACGCGGCGCTACCTGCGCGCCGGCGGCGCGCTGGGCGCCGACGCCCCAGCCGCGGCCGAGGCGCCCGAGTCGTTCCCGCAGCACCCGCTGGCCGGCGTGTGCACGCAGTCGACGAGCCAGTGGACGGCGGGGCTGACCGAGCCGATCCCCTGCACGAAGGACGACCGGCTCAACGAGCCGACCGGCGCGACCTACACGACGCCGCCGATGACCGAGGACCTGCGCCTGACGGGGCCGGTGCTGGCGAACCTGTGGGTCACGACCACGGCGCGCGACGCCGTCGTCAGCGTGCGCGTGACCGACGTCGCGCCCGACGGCGCCTCCAAGGAGCTGTCGGGGGGCTGGCTGACGGCGTCGTTCCGGCAGGTCGACCCGTCGCGCAGCCGCTACGTCCACGGGCAGCTGCTGCAGCCGTGGCATCCGTTCACGCGCGAGTCGGTCGAGCCGGTCGCGGCCGGCGAGCCGATGGAGCTGCCCGTCGAGGTCTTCCCGCTCAACGCGGTCATCAAGAAGGGCCACAGCCTGCGCGTGGCGGTCGGTCCCAGCGACTTCCCCCACGCCGTCTCGCCGCTGCCGCAGAGCGCCGGCCAGCTCGGCGGCACCGTCTCGGTCCTGCACGACCCGCAGCGCCCCTCGTACGTCGCGCTGCCGACGCTCGGGGCGTGCACGCCGGCCGCGAAGGCGAAGTCGAAGGCGAGGCGCAAGGCGCGCCACAAGAAGCACCGCCATCACCGCCGGCACGCCAGGCGGCGCGCGCATCGCCACCGGCCGCGCGCGCACCGCGCGCAGGCGCCCGGCTGCGCCGACCTGCCCGTGCCGCAGATGATCCGAGGCTGACCCCGGCAGGAGCGCCTCGGCCGCCCGCACGGCGCGGTGCCGGGGACCCCTGCCCTCGCTCGTGCACTGCTACGAGAAGACTGGCTCCTCGCGTCCCGGGAAGATCTCGGGGAGCCCATCGGAGACCCGGTCGGTGAAGCGCGGCGGACGCTTCTCCAGGAACGACGTCACGCCCTCGCGCGCGTCGTCGGACTGGCCGCGGGAGAACATGGCGCGCGAGTCCGCGCGGTGGGCGTCCATCGGCTCGGCCGCGCCGAGCAGCGTCCACAGCATGCGGCGGGCGAGCGCGACCGAGACCGGCGCCGCGTTGTCGGCGATCTCGCGCGCCAGCGACCGCGCGGTGTCGAGCAGCTCGTCCGCCGGGTGCACGCTGCGCACCAGGCCGCCCGCACGGGCCTCCTCGGCGTCGAACACGCGCCCGGTGGCGACCCACTCCATCGCCTGGCTGATGCCGACCAGGCGCGGCAGGAACCAGCTCGAGCACGCCTCGGGGACGATCCCGCGGCGCGTGAAGACGAAGCCGATCTTCGCGCCCTCGGCCGCCAGGCGGATGTCCATCGGCAGCGTCATCGTGATCCCGACGCCGACCGCGGGCCCGTTGATCGCCGCGATCACCGGCTTGGCCGACTCGTAGACGCGGAGCGCGACCCGCCCGCCGCCGTCGCGCGGCACGGCGTTCTCCTCGGCGCGCCCGCGCCAGTCGAACGTCCCGCCACCCAGCGCGAGGTCGGCGCCGGCGCAGAAGCCGCGCCCGGCGCCGGTGACGATCACGACCCGGCAACCGTCGTCGAGCGCGTCGAAGGTCGCGCCGAGTTCGTCGACCATCGCCATCGTGAGCGCGTTCAGCCGCTCGGGACGGTTGA
>DASXRF010000208.1:0-18271 GCA_036506755.1 Solirubrobacteraceae bacterium
TGAGCTCGTCGGCGCGCTCGTGCATGAACGGGGAGGTGAGGAGGTTGAGCATTCGTTCGTTCCTTGCCGTGTCGTAGTGGTCACCGCATCGATGGTGCCGCTGAGGGCGGGGGCGCGCATCGGGCGGACGGAGCGAGTTGCCTGCGCCGACCCCTTACGCGCGCCGCCCGACCCCTTAGCCTGGATCCGCCGATCGATCGTGGATCCAGGCCTAGGCGGCCGCGCGAGGGCGGGGGTCCCCGGCACAGTCCCGCCCGGCCGATCGAGGCGCATCTGCTGGGGTCAGGCGGCGGGCCGCAGGCGCGGGAAGCGCAGGACGGGGCGGCGGCGCTCGTTGCGGGCGGCGGCCTGCCAGGCGAGCCGCGAGCGCAGCATGCGCACGACGTCCTCGGTGCGCGTGAACGGGTCGGCGACGATGCGCCCGTCGCTCAGCGACACGGCGGCGACGGGGTCTCCGTCGACGACGGCGAGGACGGCGGGGCGCTCGACAGGGCGGGCGCTGTCCAGCTCGGAGAGGTCGCGCAGGACGCGGTCGTCGTCGCTGGTGGCGGGCCGGAAGGAGATGATGCTGTTGGTGGTCATGGGGACATGGTGGCCCTGAGGGGTGGGGCCGCACATCGGGCGGATGGAGCGTGTTGAGGGGTCTGACCCCTTAGGCGGGCGCGTACAGCGCGACGGTCTCCGACTTGCCCTTGAGGGGGATCGGCGGGCGCCGCTGCCACGCGCAGTGCTCGCGCTGCAGGCGCTCGCGCGTCGCCTCGGTGATCAGCACGTCGTCCTCGGTCTGGCGGGTCGCCGCCTCGACGCGCGCGGCGGTGTTCACCGGGTCGCCGATGACCGTGAAGTCGAGGCGGCCGCCGCCGCCGATCGTGCCGACCAGCACGCGCCCGGAGTTGACCCCGAGACCCACGCGCAGCTCGTCGCCGAAGGCGTCGCGGACGACCCGGGCGATCTCGAGCGCCGCCGCGACCGCGCGGTCGGCGTGGTCGGGCTGGCGCTCGGGCGCGCCGAAGACCGCGAGCATGCCGTCGCCGATGAACTTGTTGGCGTGGCCGCCGTGGGTCAGGACGATCGGCACCACCCGCTCGTAGAGCGCGTTCAGGCGGGCGACGACGTCACGGGCGCTGGCGCGCTCGGCGAGGCTCGTGAACCCGCGGACGTCCAGGAACAGGACGCTCACCTCGACCTCCTCGCCGGCGAGGTCGGTGCCCTCGTGCAGGATGCGCTCGCCGAGCTCGGGGTCGACGAACGTGCCGAACGCCTCGCGCAGGCGCTCGCGCTCCTCGAGGCCGATGACCATGCGGTTGAAGCCCGCCTGCAGCAGCCCGACCTCGCTGCCGTCGTCGACCGGGCAGCGCGTGTCGAGCTCGCCGGCCTGGATGCGCAGGAGCGCCGCGCGCACCGAGCCGATCGAGTGCGCCAGTGAGCGGATGACCACCAGGTTGGCGAGGAGGCCGACCAGGAGCGCCGTGAGGATGAGGAAGAGCACCGCGCCGGCGAGGTCACCCGCCTTGAAGTCCGCGCCGGCCAGGTCGGCGCCGATGAGCACCACCCCGCCGAGCAGCGGGACGGCGGTGCTCAGCGCCCACGCTGTCGCCAGGCGCGCCGCCACGCCGACGCTCGCCGCCTCGGGCGGAGGCCCGCCGGCAAGGGCCCGTCCGACGAGCGGCCGTATCAGGCGCTCGCTGAGGATGAGGCAGAGGGAGGAGGCCACGGTCCCGCCGAGGGCGGAGGTCACCGCGACCGCGGCCGCCGCGCTCGGCGCCACGGTGAGGTCGACGAGCGCGATCACGCCGCCCCCGATGACCCAGCACCCCACCGCGGTGCGCAGGAACTCCAGCGGGTAGCGCAGCAGTCGCTGGCGGTCGGCGTCGGACGCCGCGCGGCCGGCGGCCGCCCACGCGGTGGCACGGCGGTAGAACCCGAGCGTCCGCCGCCGCCCGAGATACATCGCGGCGACCAGGACGACGGCGAGCGCCGCCGCCGTCCGGATCAGAACCTCGTGGTAGTCGTCTCGCGACAGCGTGCGGGGCACGAGCACGGTGACGAAGACGAACAGCACGATCGCGCCGAGCCCGTTGGCGGTGTAGCCGACGATGTCGAGCCGTCGCTGCGTGCGGGCGACGAGCTCGGCTTCGCTCATGCGGCCCCGTGCCCTCCGCCGCCCGGCGTCTCCAGGCGCAGCCGCTCGCCCGCCCGCAGCGTGCCGGTCGCCTTTGGCCCGACCTCCTCGCCGGCGACGAGGTTGCGCCCGCACGCGCCGTCCTCGCCGCCCTCGGAGCCGGGCGGCGCGTGGCGCCGGCGCTCGGTCAGCAGCGACCACGTCACGTCCTCGAGCGCCTCGACCTCGCGCACCACGCCGTCGCCGCCGCGATGCCGCCCGGCGCCGCCCGACCCCGGGCGCAGCGCGTACTCCAGGACTCGCAGCGGGAAGGTCTGCTCGAGCGCCTCCACCGGGGTGTTGAGCGTGTTCGACATGGCGACGTGCACGCCGCTCGGGCCGTCGGCGTCGGGGCAGGCGCCCTGGCCGCCGCCCAGCGTCTCGTAATACGTGAAGCGATCGTTGCCCAACGTGAGGTTGTTCATGGTGCCCTGTCCAAGCGCGCGGCCGAAGGCGCGCAGCACGAGGTCGGCGACGCGGCTGGAGGTCTCGACGTTGCCGGCGGCCACCGCGGCCGGCGGGCGGGCGTTGAGCAGGCTTCCGTCGGGCGCCTCGACGTTGACCGGCCGGTAGGCGCCGGCGCTGGGCGGGATGTCGGGGTCCGTGAGCACGCGCACGGCGAAGTAGGCCGCCGAGCGCGTGACGGCAAGCGGGCAGTTGAGGTTGCCATCG
The DNA here is from genome assembly GCA_036506755.1 of Solirubrobacteraceae bacterium. Classification (GTDB taxonomy): domain Bacteria; phylum Actinomycetota; class Thermoleophilia; order Solirubrobacterales; family Solirubrobacteraceae; genus DASXRF01. The sequence continues at coordinate 2,834 of DASXRF010000208.1, forward strand.
TGCTGAGGCGGGGCGTCGAAACGCAGGCGCAGCTCGTCGCCGGCGACGGTCGCCGTCACGCCGAGCTCGAGATCGCCCGCAGCCGCCTCGAGGATGTCGGTCGCCGTCCGATCGCCGTCGTCGAGGTCGGTCAGGCACGCGCGCGTCCGGCGCTCGGCGTAGTCGAGCACGGCGGCGAAGGCCTCGCGCACGCCGTCGACGCCCAGGCGCTCGACCAGCTCGCCGAGACGGCTGGCGCCGACGCGGTTGGCCGCCAGCTGCGCGCGCAGGTCGGCGCGGCGCTCGGCGGGCTGGCGCATGCGCTCGGCGAGCTCGCGGAGGGCGGCGTCGTCGAGCACGCGCGGGGCGATCACCACGCCCTCCTCGTCGAGCGTGCGCGAGTCGGCCGGCATCGAGCCGGGCACGCGGCCGCCGACGTCGGCGTGGTGGGCGCGCGAGGCGGCGAAGCCGAGCAGCTCGCCACCGGCGAACACCGGCGTGATGACGGTGATGTCGGGCAGGTGCGTCCCGCCGCGGTAGGGGTCGTTGAGGACCCACGCGACGCCGGGCTCGTGCTCCTCGCCCAGGACGGCGGCGACCGCGGCCGGCATCGCCCCGAGGTGCACGGGGATGTGCTCGGCCTGCATGACCATCTCGCCGCCCGCCTCGAAGAGCGCCGTCGAGCAGTCGCGGCGCTCCTTGATGTTCGACGAGTGCGCCGCGCGGACCAGGACCGCGCCCATCTCGTCGCAGGCGGCGCGCAGCGCGCCGGCGGCGACCTGCAGGCCTATCGCGTCCATCGCTCGAGCACGATCGTCCCCGCCGCGTCGACCTCGCCGCGCCAGCCGTCGGGCACCGCGAGCGTCGCCTCGGGACCCTGCCAGACCGCCGGGCCCTCGATGCGGGTGCCCGCGCCGAGCTCGCCGGCGAAGACGGTCGTCGCGCCCAGGTCGGTGTCGCGCGTGCCCGCCGGCTCGCTCGCCGTCGCCGGCACGGTCAGCTCGACGTCCGGCCCGGGGCGGTAGGCGGAGACGCGCACGGTGACGAGCTCGACCTCGCCGTCGGGCTCGCGGTAGCCGTAGCGCTCCTCGTGGGCGGCCTCGAACGCCTCCACCGGATCGTCGCCGCCGACCGTCAGCTCGAACGACTGCCCGCGATAGCGCAGGTCGCGTGCGACGCGGATGTCCGCGCCGTCGTCACCGAGCGCGGCGCGCGCCTCGCCGGCCAGCTCGTCGACCGGCGCCTCGCGCCCCAGCACCGTCCGGCGCACGTCGGCGCGCCGCTCGGCGACGGCGAGCCCGAGCGCGCTCAGGACCCCCGAGGCGCGCGGGCACAGCACGCGGTCGATCCCGAGCTCGTCGGCGATCGCCGTCGCGTGCAGCCCGCCGGCGCCGCCGAAGGCGAGCAGCGCGTAGCGGCGCGGATCGACCCCGCGCTCGACGGTCATCACCCGCAGCGCGCGGATCATCTCCGTGTTGGCGACGCGCACGATGCCGCGTGCGCAATCGAGGGTGTCGAGGCCGAGCGCGCGGCCGAGCTCGGCGACCGCGCGCTCGGCCGCGTCGCGGTCGAGCTCGACGCCGCCGGCCAGCGGCGCGTCGGGGTCGAGCAGCCCGAGCAGCAGGTTTGCGTCGGTCACGGTCGGCTCGGTGCCGCCGCGCCCGTAGCACGCCGGGCCGGGGTCGGCGCCCGCCGACTGCGGCCCCACGCGCAGCGCGCCGCCGGGGTCGCGCCAGCCGATCGAGCCGCCGCCCGCCCCGACCGTGTGGATGTCGACCATCGGCAGCGCGAGGGGGCGGCCGCCGACCTCGCGCCCGGCCGTCTCGCGCACGCGCCCGCCGTCGACGACGCAGACGTCGCACGACGTGCCCCCCATGTCGAAGCACAGGAGGTCGGGCTCGCCGGCCTGGCCGGCCAGCAGGGCGGCGGCCGCGGCGCCGCCCGCGGGTCCGGAGAGCACGGTCAGCGCGGCGTGGCCCGCCGCGAGCTCGAGCGACGCGAGCCCGCCGCTGGACTGCATGATCGCCGGCTCGGGCAGGCCGGCGTCGCGCGCGCTCGCGGCCAGCGCACGCAGGTAGCGACGCAGCAGCGGCGACAGCGCAGCGTCGACCTCGGTCGTGGCGGCGCGCTCGTACTCGCGAAACGTGCCGACGACCTCGTGCGAGAGCGAGACGTGGACGTCAGACCCCCGCTCGGCGAGCGCGTCGCCCAGCGCGCGCTCGTGGCCGGGATGCGCGTAGCTGTGCAGCAGGCAGACGGCGACCGCCTCGACGCCGGCGTCGCCGACCGCGCGCACGACCGCGTCGAGCCCGTCGTCGCCCAGCCCGCGCAGCACGCCGTCGGGCCCGGTGCGCTCGTCGGCGCCGATGCGGCGCTCGGGCGGGACGAGCGGCGGGGGGCGCGCGGCGCACAGCCGGTAGAGGTCGGCCCGGTCCTGGCGCCCGAGCGCGACGAGGTCGGTGAAGCCGCTGGTCGCCACGAGCGCTGTGCGCGCGACCTTGCCTTCCAGGAGGGCGTTGGTCGCCACCGTCATCCCGTGCGCGAACGCCTCGACGTCGCCGGCCTCACGGCCCGCGCGCTCGAGCGCCGTGCGCACAGCGGACATCACGCCGCGCGACTGGTCGTCGGGCGTGCTCGGCGCCTTGGCGGTGACCAGCCGGCCGTCCTCGAGCGCGAGGACCGCGTCCGTGAACGTCCCTCCGACGTCGACGCCCAACAGCACGCGCTGGAGGCTTGCACGCCGCACGCGGCGGGCGTAGCGTCGGCTCGTGAGACACGCGTGGCTGGCGGCCCTGGCCGGGGTGCTGCTGGCCGCGGCGAACGCCGCGGCCGCCGCTCAGCCGCAGCTCACCCGCGACGCGGCTGTGTACCGGCTCGTCATGGGCGACGGCGCCGACTCGGTCCGCGTCCAGGGCACCTCCGGCCCGCCCCCCAAGAGCGCGGTCCTCGAGATCGTCCCGGCGGGCGCCGACGCCGTCCCGTGGACCGTCGGCCCGGCCAACTGCACGCAGGACGTCCACTCCTACGCGGTCAGCTGCACCAGCGACCTCGCGCCGCTGCGCATCGAGGCCGGGGGAGGGGCGGACGCGGTGTCGGGCGCGGGCTCGCCGGTCGCGCTGGTCGTCGACGGCGGGGCGGGGCGCGACTACCTCACCGGCGGGCCGGGGGACGACACGTTCGCGGTACGCGACGGGGAGGTCGACATCGTCGACTGCGGCCCCGGTCAGGACAGCGTGGTCGCCGACGCCGACGACGCGCTCTACGGCTGCGAGCGCGTCGACCTGCCGGCGCCGCCGCCCGCGCCCACGCCGCCCGCGCCGCCGGCGCCATCGCCGCCGGTCGCGACGCCCGCGCCGGCCGCGGTGACGCCGGCTCCCGCTGCCACGCTGCCCGAGTCGAGCATCCCGTCACGCATCCCCGGCGTGCTCTCCTACCGGCTCACGCGCGGGCGGACGTTCGCCCGGTTCGCCCGGCTCGCCGTGCGCGGGCTGCCGGTCGGCGCGACCGCCCAGGTGCGCTGTCGCGGCCGCGGCTGTCCGCACCGCTGGCTCACCGTCCGCGGGACGGAGGCGAGCTTCACGGCGGCGCTGCGCGGCAGCCGGCTGCGGCGCGGCGCGGTGCTGGAGCTGCGCCTCACCGCGCCCGGCTTCGTCGGCCGCGTCGTGCGGTTCACGGTCGGGCGCACGCGGGTGCGCTCGGCCACGCTGTGCCTCCTGCCCGGGGCGAAGGCGCCCTCGGGCTGCTGAGCCCGCGAACGAAGTTCGCGTTAAAGGATCGACGAAGTCGATCCTCAGGCCGCGACGGGCTCCTCGATCTCCTCCGTCGCCGCCAGATGCTGGTGCGACGGGCAGTAGCCGTTGTGCGGCAACGGAACGCGCTGGCAGGGCGTGCCTTTGCGGGTCGTCGCGCGGCACTGGAGGGGGTTGCCGTTGACGTCGTAGCCGTGCTGGGGCTGGCGCGACAGCCACTCGGTGGCGAGATCGAGATAGCGAATGACCGTCACGCACACGCGCTCCTGCTGGCTCATCGGGAAGAACATCCGGATGTCCTGGAACAGCGTCCGCGCCGGGCGCTTGAAGTAGTGGCGGTCCGTCGCCAGGCGTTCCACGGTCGCCTCACACGCGCGCAGGACCGACGCATGAGCTTCGCCACGGCTCGCCGCCACGTCCTCCTCGATGTACGGCGCGAGTTCCCGGTAGATCGCTCGAGAGAACTGGTACATCAGACCGTTGGCCGCTCCTCTCTGGGTCCCCTCGGCGGTGCATCGTGCGCCGCCCTTGTGAAGGACAGAACGTCTGCTCTGTTGAGTTCGCGTTAAGCAGCGAATCCCGCGAGCGGAGCCATCATTCCCAGTGCTCGAGCGCGCGATGCGCGCTCGACACATGTACGAGGTGACGGTGGTCGAGCGCCGGGTCGCGCTCCGGGAAGTCGGCCCGGCGGTGGGCGCCCCGCGACTCCTCGCGCTCGAGCGCCGAGGCGGCGATCAGCCGGGTGAGCGGGTAGGGGTCGTCGAGGAGTGAGCGCAGCGATTCCGCGGTGCGCTCGATGCCCGCGCAGCGATCCATCGCGGCGCGCGTCTCCCGGCTCGGGGCGGGCAGCGGCTCGGCGGCCGGCGGCTCGCCGGCGGGCGGCTGCGGCTCGTCGAGCGCGGCCAGTGCCGCGCGGCGGCCGAAGACGAAGCACTCGCTCAGCGAGTTGGACGCCAGGCGGTTCGCGCCGTGCAGGCCGGTGCACGCGGTCTCGCCGACGGCGAGCAGGCCGGGCAACGTCGAGCGCGCGTGCAGGTCCGTGACGATGCCGCCCATCCCGTAGTGCGCGGCGGGCGCGACGGGGACGAGCTCGCGCGTCGGATCGAGGCCGGCCTCCTGCAGCGCGGTGACCACGTTGGGAAACAGCGCCGGGTCGATGTGGCGCATGTCGAGGCCGACCGCGCGAGCGCCGGTACGGCGCAGCTCGCGCGCGATGGCCTGGGCGACCTCGTCGCGCGGCGCGAGCTCCTCGACGAAGCGCTCGCCGGTGTCCGGCGCGTGCAGCGTGGCGCCCTCGCCGCGGATCGCCTCGGTGACGAGGAAGCCCTCGCGGCCGCGCACGCCCGCCACGGCGGTGGGGTGGAACTGCATGAACTCGAGGTCGGCCAGGCTCGCGCCGGCGCGCTGGGCGAGCAGCAGCCCGGTGCCCAGGCTGCCCGGCGGGTTGGTCGTTCGCGCCCACAGCGCGGCCGCGCCCCCCGTGCAGAGGACCACGCCGCGCGCGGCGATCGCGCGCCCGTCCTCGACGACCACCCCGACGCAGCGCCCGTCGCGCGTCCACAGACCCGCCGCGCGGGCGCCCTCGATGACGTCGATGTGCGGGTGCTCGGCAGCCAGCGCGGACAGCTGACGCACGACGCGCCGGCCGGTCGCGCTGCCGCCGGCGTGCACGACGCGCCTGCGCGAGTGGCCGCCCTCGAGGCCGAGTGCGAGGCGGCCGTGGCGGTCGGCGTCGAAGCGCACGCCGAGCGACTCGAGATCGCGGACGCGGTCGGGCGCCTCGGCGGTCAGCACGCGGGCCGCGCTCGCGCGGGTCAGCGAGCGCCCGGCGCGCGCGGTGTCCTCCTGGTGGAGCTCGGGCGAGTCGTCGAGCGCGAGCGCCGCGGCGATGCCGCCCTGCGCCCAGTAGCTCGCCGTACGGGCGAGCGGTGTCGCCGAGACGAGCGCCGCGCGGGCGCCCGCGCGGACGGCGGTGAGCGCGGTGAACAGACCCGCGGCGCCGGCGCCGACGATGGCGATCTCGGCGCGCTGGACGGACGGCTGCGGCATGGCGCCGGTACGGTAGAGCGCGGTGTCGGCGCCCGTCTTCCTGCACCACGAGTCCTCGCTGCGCCACGACCCCGGGCCGCATCCGGAGCGCGCCGAGCGGATCGTGGCGATCGAGCACGAGATCGCGGCGCGGGGCGGCCTCGGGTGGGAGCGGCGCGAGTCGCGGCCAGTCGAGCGCGAGGCGCTGCTCGCCGTCCACCCGCTCGACCACATCCGGTTCATCCGCGAGCTGTGCGAGTCCGGCGGCGGGGCGATCGACATGGACACGTTCGTGTCGAGCGACTCCTACGAGGCCGCGCTGCACGGCGCGGGCGGAGCGTGCATGGCCGTCGACGCGGTCCTCGACGGCGCGCGCAGCGCGTTCAACGTCCACCGGCCGCCCGGGCACCACGCCGAGCCGTCGCGCGCGATGGGCTTCTGCCTGTTCAACTCGATCGCCGTCGGTGCGCGGTGGGCGCTGGACCGGCGCGGGCTCTCGCGCGTCCTGATCCTCGACTGGGACGTGCACCACGGCAACGGGACCAACGAGGTCTTCCACGCCAGCGACGAGGTGCTGTTCGTCTCGATCCACGAGTCGCCGCTGTATCCGGGGACCGGGCCGGCGGGCGACGTGGGGTCGGGCGACGGCGTCGGCTACACGGTGAACCTGCCGGTCCGCGCGGGGTCGGGCGACGAGGCGTGGGTCTCGCTCGTCTCGCACGTCGTCGCGCCGCTGGCGCGCGCGTTCGCCCCCGAGCTCGTGCTCGTCTCGGCGGGCTACGACGCGCACGAGCAGGACCCGCTCGCGGGCTGTCGGGTGACCGATGCCGGCTACGCCGCGATGGCGGCGTGGACGCGGGCGATCGCCGCGCAGGCGGGAGCGCCGCTCGCGGTCTCGCTCGAGGGCGGCTACGCGCTCGGCCCGCTGGCGCGCGGGGTCGCGGTCACGATGGAGGCCGTCGGCGCCGAGCAAGCGCCTGAGCCGCCGCAGGTCGAGCGCCATCCGGCCGCCGCGGCGGCGCTCGAGCGCCTTGCGGCCGGGCGGTGGGGCGCGGCGCTGAGCCCGGGCTAGTGGTAAGTCCGACGGGTTTCGGACGCCGCTGGCGGCCGCCTGGACCCACCCGTCGGTCCTCGGACGATTCCCCACCCGCCCACACCTTCGGACGCCGGCCGGGGGTGGGTGGGTCGAATTGCGGCCAGCGACGCCCGACTTACGGACGGACCCACTAGGGCTGGGGCTGGGGCTGCGGGCTCGTCGTCGTCTTGAACGGCGACGGGCGCGGGGCCGCGGGCTGGCCCTCGGGCGTCGTGATGGGCGGCACGCCGACCGCGGGCGGCGGGTCGGTCGCCGTCGTCGTGGGGGGCGCCGGCGCCGGGGCCGCCTGTGTCGCGGTCGCGGCTGACTTGGCGGCACGGACGTCGTCGTCGGTGTCGGCGAGGCGGACGAAGGCGAAGGCCAGCGCGGCGCCCGACAGCGCGAGCACGAGGGCGATGAGCGCGATCGGGACGCGCCACGCGCGCGTGCTCGCCAGGCGCGTGCGGGCCGCGGCGCCGCACTCCAGGCACCAGTCCTGGTCGTCGCGCAGGGGCATGCCGCAGCGCGGGCAGCGGGCGTGCGGATCGGTCACGTGCCGGGGACGTCGCTCGTCGCCGCGGCGGCGCCGGGGACGTGCTCGGGCTCCGCGTCGGACGTTGCGACGTCGGCCGTCTTCAGCGACACGCCGCAGCCCGAGCAGAACCGCGCGTCGCTGGCGACCAGCGTGCCGCAGCGCGGGCAGCTGGCCACGCCCGGGCGGCGCAGGATGTCCAGGCCGACCGGGTCGTCGAGCGCATCCTGCAGGGCGCGGCGCTCGCGGTCCAGCGCGGCGAGCGCGTCGAGCTTGGCGGCGACGAGGTCGGGGCGCACGCGGCCGAAGCGGTGCAGGTCGAAGACCAGGCCGCCGAGGTCGCGCAGCGCGAGCTCGCGGGCGGCGCGCAGGTGGCGCAGCCGGCGGCGCGCGCGTCCGCGCACGCGCCAGGCGGGGGTGAGGGCGGCGGGCTCGGCGGTTTCGGCGGGCTCGGCGGTTCCGGCGGGCGGCGCGGTCAGCTCCGCGGTCGGCGCCGGCTGCGGCTCGGCGGCGGCGGTCGGCGGCTCGGGGGCGGGCGTAGCCTCGGCGTGGCCGGTCGCGCCGTCCTCGCCGGGCGCGGACGCCTCGGCGGGAGCGGGCTCGGGCGCGGCGCTCGGAGCCGGCGCCTGCCCGCCGCGCCTGATGCGCTGAAGCGGGTTCGCCATGCGGCGACCAACCTAGCCGGTCACGAGCGCGCGCCATGCGATCGCCACGCGCTCGGCCATGCGCTCGGCCGAGAACAGCGCGGCGCGGGCACGGCCGGCGACGCGCGGGTCGTCGGCCGCTAGGTGGGGTCGCAGGGCGGCGCGCCAGGTCGCGGCGTCGAACGGGGCGCACAGGGTGCCGGAGATCGCGGCGAGGGCGACGGCGTGGATGCCCACGGGCGTCGCGAGCACCGGGACGTCGCAGGCGAGGGCTTCGAGGACGGCCAGGCCGAAGCCCTCGGCGTCGGAGGGCACGAGCACGGCGTTTGCGGCGTTGACCCACAGCGGGACCTCGGGCGGCGGGACGGCGCCGAGGCTCGCCAGGCGGACGTCGCCGGCCGCCTCGCGCGCGCGATCCATGCGCTTGACCGGGCGGGCGGGATCGGCGGGGAACAGGAGCAGCGGCTCGTCGGCGGGCAGGCCGAGCGCCTCGCGCGCCTCGCGCCGCGGGATCGGCCGGAAGCGCTCGGTGCTCACCCCGCACGGCAGGACGGCGACGCGACGCGTGGAGCCGGCGCCCGGGACCTCGGCGGCAAGGCTCGCCGACGCCGTCGCCGCGAGATCGAGGCGGCTCAGCGCCGCGAGCGTCAGCCGCCGCGTGCGGGGATGGCGCAGGTCGGTGCCGTGCAGGGTCACCGCGCGGCGCGCGCCGCGCACGGCGAGCGCCGGCCACGCGCTGAGCCCGTAGTGCGCGTGGACGAGATCGAAGCCGCGGCGGCGCGCGCAGCGCGCGGTCAGCGCGGCGAGCGCGCGGAAGCCCGGCGGCGCCTCGTCGAGCTCGACCTCGAGGTCCGGCAGGCGGCGCAGCGCGGCGACCTGGTCGCGGACGAACACGCCCCGCCCGGGCGCGTCCGGCGTGGCGGCCATGTCGGAGATGACGAGCGCGCGCATCCGCCGGCGAGGCTACGCAGACTCGTTGCAACCACGTGTGGCCCTGTCACACGCGACCACCCAGACTCGTGCCCGAGGTTCAGCCACGAACGACGGGAGGCACGAGAGATGGCGTATCGACTGATGGGACGGCTGCACGCGTGGGCGCTCGCGCTGCGCGGCGACACGGGCCAGGGCACCGTGGAGTACGTGGGCCTCCTGCTCCTCATCGGCGCCCTGCTCGCGGCGGTCATCGCGGCGATGCACAGCCACAACTGGGGCCTGGCCGAGGTCATCGTCGGCAAGCTCAAGGCGGCGATCGACAAGGTGTCCCAGGCGAGCGGGAAGGGGTAGCGCTCCGCCCGCGGCGGGGGTCCGGGGCGGGGCGGGTCTGTGTCACTGAGGGAGAGTGAGCGGGGGCTGCGCCCGGGCCGAGCGGAAACCACGCCAGGCACGGAGACTCCTACAGCGGGCCGGGCTCGCGCTCTCATCCGAAGGCGCATCGAGAGCATTCCGGGCCGCGCCGCGGAGCCGACAGCCGCGCTCGACGTCGAGAGCGCGATGTTTCTCGCATAGCGGGAACGATCGCGCTCTCGACCGGCCCGGCATCCTCGCCTGGCGTGTTGCCGCTCGGATGGAGCACGACAAGTGCGGCCACAGGGACAGCCCACTTGCCCCCTCAGTGCAATCGGACCACGTCGCGCCGAGGCGGCCACGCGCGGGCGGAGCGGCACGCGCACGCGGAAGGCCGCCCACCGCCCACGTCACGCGCCAGCCCCGCCCCAGCCCACCCCCGAACCGCCCGGCTTGCCAACATGACCTCCGTGACCCCCGTTCCCCGCGACCGGCCGATCGGCGTCTTCGACTCCGGCGTCGGCGGGCTGACCGTGCTGCACGAGCTGCTGGTGGCGCTGCCACACGAGGACTTCGTGTACCTCGGCGACACGGCGCGCTTTCCGTACGGGGGGCGCAGCACGGAGGAGCTCGAGCGTTTCAGCCTCGAGGTGGCTGAGGAGCTCATCGAGCGGCGGGTCAAGCTGCTCGTCGTCGCGTGCAACACGGCGACGGCGGCCGCGCTCCCCGCGGTGCAGCGGCGGATGATGGAGACGACGCTCGGCGTCGACGTGCTCGGCGTCGTCAAGCCGGGCGCCGTGCAGGCGGTGGGCGCCACGCGCAACGGGCGCATCGGCCTGCTCGCCACCCCTGCCACGGTGCGCAGCGGCGCCTACCAGCGCGCGATCGAGGACGTCGACCCGCACGTCGACCTGGTGGCGGTCGAGTGCCCTGACCTCGCGGGCATGATCGAGGAGGGATTCCCCGTCGACGAGCGGGTGGTCGCGACCGTCCGCGGCTACTGCGAGCCGCTGCGCGCCGGCCACGTCGACACCGTGATCCTGGGCTGCACGCACTACCCGCTCGTGCAGCCGATGCTGCAGCGCTCGCTTGGCCCGCGCGTGACGATGGTGACCTCCGGCGTCGCGGCCGCCCGCCAGGTCGAGCACGCGCTCGCCTCGCGCGGGCTGGACGCCACGCGCGAGCGCGAGGGCGACTACCGCTTCCTGTGCACCGGCGACGCCGACGCCTTCCGCGCCGTCGGCACGCGGTTCCTGCAGCTGCCCCTCGGCACCGTCGAGACCGTGCGGCCGCGCTCGAGGGCGGCTGCGTGACCGGGCAGCCGCAGCGCTCCCACGGTCGCGCCGCGGCCGACCTGCGGCCGACGAAGATCGAGGCGGGCTTCGTCGCCACGGCGACCGGCTCGGCGCTCATCACGCAGGGCGAGACGCGCGTGATCTGCACGGCCTCGGTCCAGGGCAGCGTCCCGCGCTGGCTGGTCGGGCAGGGACGCGGCTGGGTGACGGCGGAGTACGGGATGCTCCCGGCGTCCACCGGCGAGCGCAAGCAGCGCGACGTCACGCGCGGGCGCCCGGACGGTCGTACGGTCGAGATCCAGCGGCTCATCGGGCGCTCGGTGCGCGGCGTCGTCGACTTCCAGGCGCTGGGCGAGCGCACGATCTACCTCGACTGCGACGTGCTGACGGCCGACGGCGGCACGCGGTGCGCGTCGATCACCGGGGCCTTCGTCGCGCTCGACCTGGCCTGCCGCCGCCTCGTCACCGAGGGGCTGCTCGAGCGCTCGCCGCTCACCGGGACGGTCGCCGCGATCTCGTGCGGCATCGTCGACGGCACCGCGCTGCTCGACCTCGACTACCGCGAGGACTCGTCCGCCGAGGTGGACGCCAACGTCGTCATGACCGGCGAAGGCGGGCTCGTCGAGGTCCAGGCGACCGCCGAGCGCACGCCGTTGCAGCGCGCGCACCTCGACGAGCTGCTCGCGCTCGCTGCGGCGGGCATCGAGCGGCTGCGCGCCGTGCAGGCGGCGGCGGTGGAGGCCGGGTCGGCGGGTTGAGGCTGCTGCTCGCCACCCGCAACGCGCACAAGGTCCGCGAGTTCGGGCAGCTCCTCGCGCCCCACGACGTCGACCCGCTGCCCGCGAGCGTCCTGCTGTCGTCCGAGACAGGCGCGACGTTCGCCGCCAACGCCCTCGACAAGGCCCGCGCCGCGGCGGCCGCGACGGGGCGCATCGCCATCGCCGACGACTCGGGCATCGAGGCCGAGGCGCTCGGCGGCGCGCCCGGTGTGCGCTCGGCGCGCTACGCCGGCGAGCATGCGACCGACGCCGAGAACCTCGCCAAGCTGCTGCAGGAGGCGCCCGCCGGCAGCCCGGTCGCCTACGTCTGCGCCCTGGCCTACGTCGACCCCCACGCCCCCGTCGAGCACGTCGTCGAGGGCCGCTGCACGGGCACCCTCGCGCCCGAGCCCCGCGGTGGGGGCGGCTTCGGCTACGACCCCGCGTTCATTCCCGACGAGCGCGACGACGGGCGCACGATGGCCGAGCTCGCGCCCGCCGAGAAGGACGCCATCAGCCACCGCGGGCGTGCCGCCCGAGCGCTGCTCGCGTGGCTGGACTGAGCCGCCGAATCGCGAATACCGATCCGCGTCGCGGGCAGCCCCAGGGGATGCACCAGGAGAACACCACCCCCACCACGCCTGAGGCGCTCGACCGCGAGCTCGAGCGCCTCGGCCCCGACGCGGCCGATCGCGCGCGTCCCGATCAACGCCCACCGCGCGGCAATCAGGAGCCCGAGCCCGACGACGTCGACCGCGGCCGCGACAAGCTCGAACGCGTGCTCTGACGCCGCGTCAGCGCAGGTTGATCGCGGCCGAGGCGCCGACGACGAAGGCCAGCACGCCGTAGCCCGTGTAGCCGTTGAGCAGCAGCACGAGCCCGGTGATCGCCGCGAGGGCCACGGTGGTCAGCCACGCGATGCGCGAGAGGGGCACGGCGCCGTATTCTGGCGGCGCCGCCCGTCATGAGCGCCCTGCCCCCGCCGCTGGCCGTCTCGTACCTGCGCGCGCTGTCGTGCGACGTGCGGGCCGTGGAGCTCCGCGACCCCGCCGGCGCGGTCCTCGCCGAGGACGGCGTCCTCGCCGGCGATGTGGTGCGAGCGCGCCAGGACGACCACGAGATCGCCGTCGCCATCGGCCCCCACGCGCTGGGCGCCCTGGCACGGCATGACGCCGAGCAGGCCCTCGAGGCGGTGCTGCATCCGCCGCATCCGGCATGATTCGCGGCGGTCCGGCCGGAAATCCGCAAAGAGCGAAGATCGACGCCGGAGCGGGACGCGGGCACCGCAGGGCGCTGTTAGCGTCGCGCGCTGTTCAAGGAACGAAGGAGGAAGGCTGTGACGAAGTCCGAGTTCGTCGACCAGGTCGCGTCATCGTCGGGCCTGTCGAAGGGTGAAGCCACCAAGGCCGTGGACGCGGTGCTGAACACCATCGAGGAGACCCTCAAGCGCGGCAGCGAGGTGAACTTCTCGGGCTTCGGCAAGTTCAGCGTGGCCGAGCGCGGCGCCCGCCAGGGCGTCCACCCGCGGACCGGCGAGGCCATCCAGATCGCCGCCTCGCGCGTTCCGAAGTTCACCCCGGGATCGGGGCTCAAGAAGGCCCTGAAGGCATAGGAGCGGACGCCACCCGCGCCGGCGCGCCGGTGACCGAGGGCTTCGGCGCGCGGCTCGCGGCGCGGGTAGAGGAGCGCGAGTCCCAACTCGTCCTCGGCCTCGACCCCGATCCGGCGCGCCTGTGGCCGGAGGCGCTCGAGGCCGCCCCCGCGGAGGGCACCGCGGCCGAGCGCGCCGCGGCGGCTGTCGCCGTGCAGTGCGCGGCGCTCATCGCCGCGGCAGGCCCGGCGTGCGTCGCGGTCAAGCCCCAGGTCGCGTGCTTCGAGCGCCTCGGGCCGCCGGGCTGGATCGCCCTCGCGATCGCCTGCGAGCGCGCGCGCGAGGCCGGCCTCCTCGTCCTGGCCGACGCCAAGCGCGGCGACATCGACGTGACGGCCGCCGCCTACGCCCAGGCGTTCCTCAGCGGCACGCCGACGCCGTTCGGCGACGTGCGCGGCCTGGCCGCCGACGCGCTCACCGTCAACCCCTACCTCGGTCGCGACGCGCTCGAGCCCTTCGTCGCCGCGGCCCGCGGCGCGGGGGCCGGGCTCTTCGTCCTCGTGCGCACGTCGAACCCGGGCGCCCGCGACGTCGAGGACCTGCCGCTGGCCCCCGACGGCGCCCCCGTGTGGGAGCGCGTCGCCCGCCTGGTCGACGAGCTCGGCGCGGGCGACGGACCCCTGAGCGACGTCGGCGCCGTCACCGGCGCGACTGCGCCGCAGCACCTTGTCCGCGCGCGCGAGCTCATGCCGCGCGCGCCGTTCCTGCTCCCGGGCATCGGCGCGCAGGGCGGGCGCGTCGAGGACCTCGCGCCGGCCTTCGCCCCCGGTCGCGCCGGCGGGCTGGTGACCGCCTCACGCTCGATCGCCAACGCGCATGAGACGGCCGGCGGGCCGCGCGCGACGGCGGCCCGGCGGGAGGCCGAGCGGCTGCGCGCGGCCGCGTGGGCGCTGTGCTGAGGCCGGCGGAGCGCGGCGGGGCCGCGGCTATCCTCCCGCTGGCCATGGCCCACAGCTCGCCCGCGCGCTGGCTGGCGCCGCTCGCGCTGGTGGCCGCCGCCGTCGCGCTCGTGGTCGTCCTGTCGTCGGGCCTGTCCTCGTCGCCGGACACCCAGCCGGCGAGCCCGGTCCCGTCGACGAGGACCGGCGACGGCGACCGGGGGCGCACGACGGCGCGACCGAACAGGACGGCGCGCAGGCAGCCGCGGCCGGGCACCTCGAAGACCTACACCGTGCAGCCAGGCGATTTCCTCTCCGACGTGGCCGACAGGACCGGCGTCCCGGTCGAGCGCCTGCGCGAGCTCAACCCCGGGCTGGACGCCAACTCGATGCACGTCGGCCAGAAGATCCGCATCGCGCCGTGAGCCGCCGCCCCGCCGCCGTCCTCGCCGCGCTGCTGCTCGCGGCGCTCGTGCTCGCGCCGCCCGCCGGCGCCGCGCCGCCCTCGCTGCGCGCCCGCTCGGCGATCCTCGTGCAGCCGGACACGGGCGACCTCATCTACGCGCGCGCGCCCGACCAGCGGCGCCCGATCGCTTCGACGACCAAGCTCATGACCGCGCTGCTCACGCTCGAGCGCACCAACCTCGACGACGTCGTCCCCGCCGCGCCCTACCACGCCCAGCCCGCGGAGTCCGTGGCCGGCCTGCGCGCGGGCGAGCGCCTCACGGTGCGCGACCTCCTGCGCGCGCTGCTTCTGCAGTCGGCCAACGACGCGGCGGTCACGCTCGCCGTCGACGTGGCCGGCTCGCGGACCGCCTTCGTCCGCGCGATGAACGCCCGGGCCGGACAGCTGCACCTGCGCAACACGCACTACGCCAACCCGGTCGGGCTCGACGAGCGCGGCAACTACTCCAGCGCGCGCGACCTCGTCGCGCTCGCCCAGGTTCTCCTGCGCAACCGGTTCTTCGCGCGCACGGTCGACCGCCCGCGCGCGACGCTGACCAGCGGCGCGCGCGTGCGCCGGATCGTCAATCGCAACCTCCTGGTGCGCCGCGTGCCGTTCGTCGACGGCGTGAAGACGGGGCACACCGCGCAGGCCGGCTACGTCCTGATCGGCGCCGGCGAGCGCCGCGGCGTGCGGCTCGCCTCCGCCGTGCTCGGCGACCCGAGCGAGGCCGCGCGCGACGACGACACGCTCACCCTGCTGCGCTACGGGCTCGGCCGCTACCGCGCTCCGCTCACCGTGCGCCGCGGGGCGGTCCTCGCCCGCCCGCGGCTCAAGTACCGCGACGGGCACGTCGACCTTGTCGCTGCGCGCTCGCTGCGCGTGGTGCGGCGGCGCGGCGAGCGCGTCGAGGTGCGCGTGACCGGCGCGCCGGACGAGCTCGACGGCCCGCTGCCGGCCGGCGCGCGCGTCGGCGCCGCTGTGGTCGTGCGCCGCGGCCGCACCGTCGGCCGGGTGCCGCTCGTCACGCGCACCCCGGTCCCCGAGGCCAGCCTGGGCGAGCGCGTGACCGGCTTCTTCGGCAGCCCGCTGACGCTGGTTCTCGTTGCCGTCCTCGCGG
>DASXRF010000209.1:0-7808 GCA_036506755.1 Solirubrobacteraceae bacterium
CGTCGACCACGGCTACGAGCTCGAGTGGGGTCCCGGGAAGCACGGCACGAGCGGCGCGACGTTCCTGTACTTCAAGGAGCCCTCGGGCAACCGCGTCGAGATCTGGACCGGCGGCATGCTGATCTTCGACCCGGACTGGGCGGCGATCGAATGGGCCCCCGAGATCGGCCATCTCGGCAACAGCATGTGGGGCACGCCGCTGCCGGAGAGCTTCCGGGACGGCACCGCGCTGCCCGACAACCTGGCGGTGGCGCGATGAGCGGCCTCCCCGACCAGCTCGTCGTCGACGACCGCGAGGCGGGCGTGTTCCGCGTGCATCGGGCGACGATGACCTCCGAGGCGATCCGGGAGCTCGAGCAGCGCCGGGTGTTCGACCGCTCGTGGCTGTTCGTCGGCCACGAGTCCGAGCTGGCTGAGCCGGGTGAGTACCGGCGGCGCACGATCGCCGGGCGGTCGATCATGTTGGTCCGCGGCGACGACGGCGACATCCGGGCCTTCCACAACACCTGCCCGCACCGCGGCGCAATCGTCTGCCGCCACGACGAGGGCACGGCGAAGGCCTTCCAATGCTTCTACCACGCGTGGACGTTCGACACCCGCGGCCGGCTCGTCGGCATCCCGGGCAAGGACGCCTACGGGGGCGGCTGCTTCGACCAGGCCGAGCGGTCGCTCAAGCCCGTCGCCCGGCTCGAGGAGTACCGGGGCTTCTGGTTCTTGAGCTTCTGGCCGGAGATCCAGCCGCTGCACGACTACCTCGCCGGCGCGCGCGAGTTCCTCGACGTGCTCATCGACCAGTCGCCGTCGGGGCGCCTCAAGGTGCTCCACGGCTCGCACCGCTACAGCATGCGCGCCAACTGGAAGCTGCTGGCCGAGAACAGCATCGACGGCTACCACGGCCTGCCGACCCACCAGACCTACTTCGAGTACGTGACCGAGGCCGGCGGGCTCGGCGCCGGCGGCAAGAAGCTCTACGGGCGCGGCTACGCGCTGGGCAACGGGCACGCGGTCGTCGAGTACTGGTCGCCGTGGGGACGCCCGGTCGCCCGCTGGGTGCCGCAGATGGGCGAGACCGCCCGCGGCGAGATCGAGGCGATCCGGCGCGACCTCGAGGAGCGCCACGGCCACGAGCGGGCGGAGCGGATCGCCGAGTGGAACCGCAACATGCTCATCTACCCGAACTTCGTGGTCAACGACATCATGTCGGCGACGCTGCGCACGTTCTCTCCCGTCCGCGCCGACTTCATGGAGGTCAACGCGTGGGCGGTGGGGCCGGTCGAGGAGGCGGGCTCGCGCTTGAAGACGCGGCTGCACAACTTCCTCGAGTTCCTCGGACCGGGCGGCTTCGCCACCCCGGACGACGTCGAGGCGCTCGAGTCCTGCCAGATCGGCTTCGACGCAGGCGGCGAGGAGTACAACGACGTGAGCCGCGGGATGCTGCGCGAGGCCCGCATGGACGACGAGCTCCAGATGCGGGCCTTCTGGCGCCAGTGGGCGGCGCAGATCGAGGGCCGCGAGATCGACGACTGGGACGACGGCCCCAGCCTCGAGGGCGCGAGCGACGAGCCGCTGGCGCCCAGGCGCGTCGGCGTGGCGTGAGCGGCGACGGCTTCGCCATCGCTTGCGCGAACTGCGTTCGCGCGCGTGGCGGGCGGGATGCGACGTGAGTCGCGCGGCGGTCGTGACCGGGGCCGGGCGCGGCATCGGCCGGGCCATCGCGGCGCGGCTCGTCGCCGACGGCTGGAACGTCGTGGTCGCCGACGTCGACGCCGCCACGGCCGAGCGGACCGCGTTCGAGCTCGACGGCGCCGGCTCGGTGAGGGGCCACGGCGGCGACCTCAGCGCGTTCGGAGCCGCGCAGGCCGTGGTCGGCGAGGCGGTCGAGGCATGGGGCCGGCTCGACCTGCTCGTGAACAACGCCGGCGGCGGCGTGATCCGCGCGTTCCTGGAGCACGACGACGCGTCGATCGAGGAGACCATCGCCCGCAACTTGCTGACCACGATCCACTGCTGCCGCGCCGCGATCCCGGCCCTTTGCGAGCACCGCGGGCGGATCGTGAACATCGGCGCCGAGTCCGTGCGCAACGGGCTCGCGATGCACGCGATGTACAACGCCGCCAAGGGCGGCGTCCACGGGCTGACCACCGGCCTCGCGCGCGAGCTCGCGCCGTACGGGGTGACGGTCAACTGCGTCGCGCCATCCGTCGTGGCCACCGACGAGGTCGCTGCGATGCTCGCGCAGCGCGACCGCTGCAGCGCCGACTGGAACGCGATGCTCGACCAGGCCGTCGGCGCCATCCCGATCGGGCGACCCGCCACGGTCGACGAGGTCGCGGGCACGGTCGCCTTCCTGGCCTCGCCGGACGCGTCGTTCGTCACCGGCCAGGTCATCAGTGTCAACGGCGGCAGCAGCATGCTGTGAGGAGGGACGAGGTGATGACGCTTCCCGAGCGCCTGGCCCTGCGCCTCGAGGTCGAGGAGTTCCTCGTCGAGGAGGCGGCGATCCTCGACGAGTGGCGGCTGGACGACTGGCTCGCCCTCTTCACCGAGGACGCGACGTACGTCGTGCCGTCCACCGACGTGCCCGACGGCGACCCGTCGTGCGACCTGACGCTCATCGACGACGACCACCTGCGGCTGACCTGGCGCGTCAACCGCCTCAAGAGCCGACACGCCCACCGCGAGTTCCCGTGGTCGCGCACCCGCCGGCTCGTGACGAACGTGCGCGTGCTGCGCGCCGAGGGCGACGAGCTCGACGTGACGGCGTCGATCCTCGTGCACCGCTTCCGCCACGGCCACGCCGACACGTTCGTCGGGCGCTATCTGACGACGCTCGTGCGCACACCCCACGGGCTGCGCATCCGCCACCGGCGCGCGGAGCTCGACCTCGAGCGGCTGAGCCCCAACGGCGCGCTGAGCATGGTCTTCTGATGCACGACCTCCTGGCCGGGTGCGCCATCCTCGACGGCGAGGGCCTCACCACGGCCTTCGGCCATCTCTCCGCGCGGACGGCGGCGGACGAGGTGTGCATCTCGGGGAACGCCGGGCCCGGGCTGGTCCGCGACGTCGCGGATCTGCTGACGCTCGGCCTCGACGGGACGGTGCGCGAGGGCGATCCGGCGCGCCTCCCCGGCGAGACGGCGATCCATCTCGCGATCCTCGCCCGCCGGCCCGACGTGGCCAGTGCGTGCCGCTTCCACGGGCCGGCCTGCCTGGCGTGGTCCACGCTCGGGCGCCCGCTTCCCGCGACGACCGGCCTGGTCGGGCACGACGTCCCGTGGTTCGACACGTCGACGACGGTGACGACGCTCGAGCACGCCGACCGCCTGGCCGACCGCCTGGGCGACGGCACCGCGGTGCTGCTGCGCGGCTTCGGAGCGGTGACGGTCGGCGCGTCGGTGGCCGAGGCGGTCGTGCGCGCGTGGCTGCTGGAGCGCGCAGCGGCCGCGGTGGTCGCGGCGGCGGCGATCGCGACCCCACTCCCCTTCCCGGCCGCCGGCGGGCCCGCGCCCGCCCAGCTGCGGCGCGCCTGGAACTACCTGAAGCACCGGTGGGCCACGACCGCGGAGGTACTTGGAGCATGACGACGAGCATCTGGCTGGACCTCATGGGGTCCGGCGTCCAGGAGCGCTTCTACGACGTCCGGGGGGTGCGCACGCGCGTCCTCGAGGCCGGCGACGGCCCGGTGCTCGTCCTCCTCCACGGCACCGGCGGCCACGCCGAGACCTACTGCCGCAACCTCGGTCCGCTCAGCCGCCGGTTCCGGGTGTGCGCGGTCGACATGGTCGGCCACGGCTTCACCGACCGTCCGGCGCTCGACTACTCCCTCGACGACTACGCCTCCCACGTCGTCGGGCTGCTCGATGCGCTCGGCGCCGAGCGCGCGCACGTCTCGGGCGAGTCGCTCGGCGCGATGGTCGCCGCCTGGGTCGGGATCACGCATCCCGAGCGCGTCGACCGGGTCGTCATGAACACCGGCACGCTCGCCCGCCCGGACGCGGCGGGGCAGGCACAGCTCGACGACCTCGAGCAGCGCACGCAGGCGCTCGCCCGGGACGGCGTCACGCTGGAGGCGGTGCGCCACCGCATGAACTGGCTGGTGGCCGACCCGTCGCGGATGACCGACGAGATGATCGAGTGCCGGCTGCGGATCTACCGTCAGCCCGGGATGCTCGACAGCGTCGCGACGATCATGTCGCGCGTCGTCGGGATGCTCCGCGGCGACCACGGCGACCAGTACATGGCGCCCCGCGTGCTGGCCCGCCTCGAGCGCCCGACCCTCGTCCTGTGGACGGAGGACAACCCCGGGCAGAGCACCGAGCTCGCCGAGCGGGTCTCGGCGGACCTGCCGGACGGGCGCTTCCAGGTGCTGACCGACTGCGCCCACTGGCCGCAGTTCGAGCGTCCCGACGTCTTCAACGACGTCCACCTCGAGTTCCTCGCCGAGGGCGTGCCGGCGTGACGACCACCGAGCTGACGACCCGCCCCCGCCCCGGGCGCGATCCGCCGCCGCGGCTGACCGACTCGGGCCGAGGCGACCCTCGGGCATGGCGCACGTCATCACGCCCCCTGTGGAGCACTGATCCCATGCGACACTGGCAGCGTGGCGAACCTCACCATCGACGACGCGCCGCGGCGCGCAGGTGAGACCACAGCCGGCGCCGGCGAGCTGCCCGCGTTCGAGGCGGTCGCGGCGACGCTCGCAGACCTCGGCGTCGACACGGTGTTCGGCGTCCTCGGAAGCGGCAACTTCCGGCTCGTCGAGCGGCTCACGAGCCGCCACGGGGTGAGCTATCACTGGGCTCGCCACGAGACCGCGGCGGTGACGATGGCCGACGCGTGGGCGCGCGTGACCGCCCGCGTCGGCGTGTGCACCGTCCATCAGGGCCCGGGTCTCACGAACGCGATGACCGGCCTCGCCGAGGCCGCGAAGGCCCGGACCCCGCTGGTGGTCGTGGCGGGCGAGGTCGCGACGACGGCGGTCGCCGTCAACCAGCGGATCGATCAGGATCGGCTCGCCCGCGCGACCGGGGCGCGGGCCGAGCGGGTGATCCGCGGCCACACCGCCGTGCGCGACACGCTGCGAGCGTGGCGGCGGGCGCTGTCGGAGCGCGCGCCGGTGGTCCTCTCCTTCCCCGTCGACGTGCAGGACGAGCCGTGCCCGGCGCCCGCCGGCGACGTCGCGATCGACGTCCCGGCGCCGGTCGAGCCGTCCGCGAGCGCGATCGCGGCCGTCGCGGATCTCGTCGAGCGCGCCCGGCGTCCGCTCGTGCTCGCCGGCCGCGGCGCCGTGCTGTCCGGCGCTCGCGGACCGCTCGAGGACCTCGCCGAGCGGATCGGGGCGCTCCTGGCCACGTCCGCGCCCGCGCACGGCCTGTTCGCCGGAAGCCCGTGGAGCCTCGGCATCTCGGGGGGCTTCGCCGCGCCGCTGGCGCAGGAGCTGCTCCCGCAGGCCGACCTGGTGCTGGCCTTCGGCGCGAGCCTCAATCACTGGACCACGCGACGCGGCGAGCTGATCGGCGCGCACGCTCGCATCGTCCAGTGCGACAGCGACCCGACGGCGCTGCGCGAGCACGTTCCGCTGCTCGGCGACGCGGGCGCGGCGGCGAGGGCGCTGGCGAACGAGCTCGAGCGGCGCGGCGTCCACGCCGGGCCGCACCGCTGGGATCTCGAGGCGCTGGGCGACGCCGGCTGGCAGATCGCCGGCGAGACCGGCCCGGGGACGGTCGACCCGCGGTCGCTGCTCATCCACCTGGACGCCAAGCTGCCGGCGCAGCGCACGCTCGCCACCGACGCCGGCCACTTCCAGGGCTTTCCGCCGATGCACCTGCGCGTGCCCGACGCGCAGGGCTTCGTCATGACCCAGGCGTTCCAGTCGATCGGCCTCGGCGTGGCCACCGGGATCGGCGCGGCGATCGCCCGGCCCGACCGCCCGGCGGTCGCCGTCGTCGGCGACGGCGGGCTGATGATGTCGCTCGGCGAGCTGGACTCGGCCGCCGCACAGCGGCTGGCGCTGCTCGTCGTCGTCCTCGACGACGGCGCATACGGCGCCGAGGTCCATCACTTCGGCCCGATGGGCGAGCGCACCGCGCTCGTCGAGTTCGGCCAGCGCGACTTCGCCGGCGTGGCGCGGGCGCTCGGCATGCCCGCGCAGGTCGTGCGCTCGCTCGCCGACCTCGACGCCGGCCCGCTCGACGACTGGATCGACGCTCCGCGCGGGCCGTTCCTGCTCGACTGCAAGGTCGACCCGCGGATCCGCGCGGAGTGGCTGCAGGAGGCCTTCCGGGGAGGCGCATGAGCCTCGCGGTCGACGAGCTGCCGCGGCTCGAGGGCCGGCTGGACGCCGACGCGGAGGCGACCACCGCCTTCCTCGCGCGCGGCGCTGGACGGCTCGAGGGCCTCCCGCCGCGCCCCGATCGCGACGAGGCGCAGCAGTCAGCCGCGAGCATGATCCTCGCCACGCTCAACGACGCGCGCGAGCGCTTCCTGCGCGCGCACGCCGCGGAGGTGTACGAGACGCTCACCGACGGGCTGTCCCGGGCGCTGCGCGTCGAGGAGCTGCTCGAGCGCGTGGCCGAGCGCTACCCCGGGCTCGTGCCGACCGCAGCGGCGGTCGCGGCCGAGCGCGAGCACATGCTCGCCGGCCAGGATGGCGCGCAGATCGCCCAGGGGCTGCTGCTCGCGCACGTGCTGTCGATCCCGCGCGCCGGGGCGCACCTGATCTGGGCGATGCAACGGCCGACGCGCGAAGCGCTCGAGCGCCTGGAGGACTTCCGCGCGAGCGGCACGCTCGACCTCGGGAAGGTCCGCGTCCGCCGCGAGGGCCGGGCCGGGGTGCTCGAGCTGTGCAACCCGCGCCATCTCAACGCCGAGGACGACTCGACGATCCCGCCGACGGAGATCGCCGTCGACCTGCTGCTGCTCGACCCGGACGTCGAGGTGGCGGTCTTCCGCGGCGGCGTCGTCGACCACCCGCGCCACGCCGGCCGGCGCATCTTCGGCTCCGGGATCAACCTCACGCATCTGTATCGCGGGCAGATCGCGTTCCTGTTCTTCGTCGTGCGCGACCTCGGCTACGTCAACAAGATCTACCGTGGGCTGACCGGACCCGAGCACCGCCCGCGCGAGCCCGAGGACACGACCGAGAAGCTGTGGATCGCGGCCGCCGAGACGTACGCGATCGGCGGGGCGTGCCAGCTGCTGCACGTCATGGACCACGTCATCGCCGAGCGCGGCTGCCGGCTGTACCTGCCCGCGCGCCGCGAGGGGATCATCCCCGGCGCCTCGAACCTGCGCCTCCCGCGGTTCGTCGGCGACCGCCTCGCCCGCCAGGCCATCCTCTCCGGGCGCGAGTTCGTCGCCGGCACGCCGGAGGCCGACCTGCTCTGCGACGAGGTCGTCGAGCCGGACGACGTCGACGCCGCGATCGCGCGGCGCGTGGAGCTGCTGACCAGCTCGGGGCTGGTCAACGCCGCCGCGAACCGCCGGGCGCTGCGCGTGGGCCAGGAGCCGCTCGACGTCTTCCGGGCGTACATGGCGACGTACGCCCGCGAGCAGGCCCTCTGCCACTTCAGCCCCGCGCTCGTGCGCAACCTCGAGGAGCACTGGGGCAAGCGGTGATCCTCGACGAGATCGAGCGCGCGCCGCGCGAGCGCCTCGATCACCTCCAGCTGGCGCGGCTGCGCGAGACGGTCGGCAGGCTGCTCGGCGCGGTACCGGCCGGCCGCGACCGCCTGCGCGCGGCCGGCATCGAGTCACCCGGCGACATCCGCTCGCTCGACGACCTGCGCCGCCTGCCGTTCACGACCAAG
>DASXRF010000210.1:0-6387 GCA_036506755.1 Solirubrobacteraceae bacterium
GCGGTCGAGGTCGATCTCGATGCCGAGTCCGCCGCGGCCCGCCATCTCGACCGAGGAGCTCGTGAGCCCGGCTGCCCCCATGTCCTGGATGGCCACCAGGCAATCGCTCTCCATGAGCTCGAGACAGGCCTCGAGCAGCAGCTTCTCGGTGAACGGATCGCCGACCTGCACCGTCGGCCGCTTCTCATCCGAGGCGTGGTCGAACTCCGCGGATGCCATGGAGGCGCCGTGAATGCCGTCGCGCCCGGTCTTGGAGCCGAGATAGACGATCGGTTTTCCCACGCCCGTCGCCTTGGCGTAGAAGATCTTGTCCCCGCGTGCGATGCCGACGGCCATGGCGTTGACCAGGCAGTTGGTCTCGTAGGGCGCCTCGAAGTACACCTCGCCGCCCACCGTCGCGACGCCGATCGAGTTGCCGTAGTGCCCGATCCCCGCGACCGCGTGGTCGAGCAGGTAGCGCGAGCGCTCCGACGACGGGTCGCCGAAGCGCAGCGAGTCCAGCACGGCGATCGGCCGCGCGCCGACGGCGAAGACGTCGCGCAGGATGCCGCCCACCCCGGTCGCCGCGCCCTGGAAGGGCTCGACCGCGCTCGGGTGGTTGTGCGACTCGACCTTGAACGCGACCGCCAGCCCGTCGCCCACGTCGACGGCGCCCGCGTTCTCGCCCGGGCCCAGGACGACGCGCGGGCCCTCGGTTGGGAGGGTCAGCAGGAGCTTCTTGGAGTGCTTGTAGGCGCAGTGCTCGCTCCACATCAGCGAGAACATCGCCAGCTCGACCTCGTTGGGCTCCCGGCCGAGCTTGTCGCAGACGAGGCCGTACTCGTCGGCGGTCAGCCCGAGGGCGACCGCGTCCTCAAGCGACGGCAGCAACGCGGGCCATCGAGTTGAAGATCACCAGGCCGTCCGTCGAGCCCGTAAGCGGGTCGACCGCGTGCTCGGGATGGGGCATCAGCCCGAAGACGTTGCGCTCGTCGTTGCACACGCCGGCGATCCGGCGTGCGGAGCCGTTGTGGTCGGCGGTGTAGCGCAGCACGACGTTGTCCTCGATGGCGTCGAGGTCGGGGGCGAAGTAGCGGCCGGTCGTGTGCTTGATCGGGATCGACAGCCGCTGCCCGGGCTCGGCCTCGCGCGTGAACGGCGTGTCCGCCGTGACGACCTCGAGCTCCACCTGCCGGCAGATGAAGCGCAGCTCGACGTTGGGCAGCAGCGCGCCGGGGAGCAGCCCCGCCTCGCACAGGACCTGGAAGCCGTTGCAGATCCCGAGCACGAGCCCGCCTTCGCGCGCGAACTCGATGACGCTCTCCATCACCGGCGCGAAGCGCGCGATCGCCCCGCAGCGCAGATAGTCGCCGTACGAGAAGCCGCCCGGCAGGACGACCGCGTCGGCGCCCTGCAGGTCGCGGTCGGCGTGCCAGAGCTCCACGGCCTCGCCGGCGCGCGCGCAGGACAGCACGGCGTCGTCGACGTCGCACGAGCCGGGGAAGCGGACGACGCCGAACTTCACGCAGGGTCACCTCCGCGGGACATCCGGCCCCGCGTTCTGAGTCAAACGCCCGGCCTCCGGCCGTTCGACTTGGAAGTCCTCGATCAGCGGGTTGGCCAGCAGGCGCTCGCACATCTCCTCGACCCGGCTGGGGTCGTCGACGTCGAGCTCGATCAGGCGCCCGACGTGGACGTTCGACACGCCGGAGAAGCCCAGCGCGGGCAGCGCGCGCTCGACGGCCTGGCCCTGGGGGTCGAGGATGCCCTCCTTCGGGCGCACGAGCACGCGCACCCTCACCGCGCGGTCCGATCCAGCCAGGCGTCGAACCGCTCGCCGGCGATGCGCTCGTAGGCCTCCACGTAGCGGGCGCGCGTGCCCTCGACGACCTCGTCGGGGATCTCAGGCGCGGGCGGGCGCTTGTCCCAGCCGGTCGACGAGGCCCAGTCGCGCACGTACTGCTTGTCGAAGCTCGGCTGCGCGCGCCCCGGCGCGTAGCCGTCCGCGGGCCAGAACCGCGACGAGTCCGGCGTGAGGACCTCGTCGCCGACGGTCAGCGTCCCGGCGCCGTCGCGCCCGAACTCGAACTTGGTGTCGGCGAGGATGACGCCGCGCTCGGCGGCCCAGTCGGCGGCGAACTGGTAGAGCGCCAGCGACTTCGACCGCGCCTCGTCCATGAGCTCGCGCGAGCCGACGAGCTCGGCCGCGCGCTCGAAGTCGATCGCCTCGTCGTGGCCCTCCTCGGCCTTGGTCGACGGCGTGAAGATCGGCGTCGGCAGGCGCTCGGACTCCTGCAAGCCGGGCGGCAGCTCGACCCCCGAGACGCGGCCGGTCGCCTGGTAGTCCTTCCAGCCCGACCCCGTGATGTAGCCGCGCACGACGCACTCGACGGGCAGCATCTCGAGCTTGCGCACGACGACGGCGCGCCCGCGGACGTCCTCGGGCACGCCCTCGGTGGCCGAGATGTAGTGGTTGGGGACGATCTGGCCGGTGCGCCCGAACCAGAAGACGCTGAGCCCCGTCAGCACCCGTCCCTTGTCCGGGATCGGCGTCGGATGGATGACGTCGTAGGTCGAGATCCGGTCCGAGGCGACCATGAGCAGGCGGTCGCCCAGGTCGTACATCTCCCGGACCTTCCCCGACGCGACGAGGGGGAGATCGGACACTGGCGGCATGCGCCGCAGGCTACTGGGGCTCGAGGACGACGACCGGGATGACGCGGTCGGTCTGGCGCTGGTAGTCGTCGTAGGACGGATAGCCCGCGACCAGCCGCGGCCAGTACGCCGCGCGCTCCGCGTCGGTCGCCCGGCGCGCGCGCACGCGGCGGCGCTCGCGGCCGATCTCGACCGACGTCTCCGGCGAGCCCATGAGGTTGTGGAACCAGGCGGGGTTCTTGTCCGTGCCGGCCTTGGAGGCCACGATCACCAGCCTGTCGCCGTCGGCCATGTAGAGCACCGGCGTGACGCGCTCCTTGCCGCTGCGCCGGCCGACGTGGTGCAGCAGGAGGATCGGCAGCTTGC
Source organism: Solirubrobacteraceae bacterium (assembly GCA_036506755.1). Classification (GTDB taxonomy): domain Bacteria; phylum Actinomycetota; class Thermoleophilia; order Solirubrobacterales; family Solirubrobacteraceae; genus DASXRF01. The sequence continues at coordinate 3,001 of DASXRF010000210.1, forward strand.
TCAGGCGGTTGGCGAGCCGCCCGCCGCTCACGCGGTAGACGGCGACGTTCGCGCGCGACAGGAGGTTGACGAGCTTCCAGTACGGAGAGCTGGACGGAGGTGCCTTCATGCCGGCACCGGTACCCGCGGAAGGCGGTCGACGATCTCCCGCGCGTGGCGCGTGTAGGCCGACAGGTCGAAGACCGCGTCGAGGTCGATGCCGAGGTCGCGGCGCGCCAGCAGCTCGCGCAGCGGCGTGCCGCTGTCCCACGCGCGCTGGGCCTCCTCCTGGACGATCCGGTAGGCGTCGTCGCGCGCCATGCCGCGCTCGACGAGGGCGAGCAGCACGCGCTGGGAGAACAGCGCGCCGTGGGTGATGTCGAGGTTCGCGCGCATCCGGTCGGCGTGGACCGTCATCCCGCGCGCGACCCGCGTGCCGAGCGCGAGCATGTAGTCGAGCAGCGTGGTCGCGTCGGGCAGCACGACGCGCTCGGCGCCAGAGTGCGAGATGTCGCGCTCGTGCCAGAGCGCGACGTTCTCGAGCCCCGTCTGCGCGTAGCCGCGCAGCACGCGGGCCAGCCCGCTGATCCGCTCGGTGGTGATCGGGTTGCGCTTGTGGGGCATCGCGCTCGAGCCCTTCTGGCGGCCGGCGCGGAAGGGCTCCTCGACCTCGCGCACCTCGGTGCGCTGCAGGTGGCGGACCTCGGTGGCGAAGCGCTCGAGCCCCGCGCCGGCCAGCGCGATCGCCTGGAGCAGCTCGGCGTGGCGATCGCGCGGCACGACCTGCGTGGAGACGGGCTCGCGGGCGAGCCCGAGCCGGCGCAGCACGCGCTCCTCGTAGTCCGGGCCCAGCGACGCGTACGTGCCCACGGCGCCGGAGATCGCGCCGACGGCGGCCTGCGCGAACGCGCGCTCGAGGCGATCGGCGCCGCGGTAGGCCTCCATCGCGAAGCCGGCGAGCTTGACGCCGAACGTCGTCGGCTCGGCGTGGACGCCGTGCGTGCGCCCGACGCAGACGGTGTCGACGTGCTCGCGCGCGCGCTCGGCGAGCGCGTCGGCGTAGGCGCGCGCCGCGGGCACGATCACCGCGCCGGCGGCGCGCAGCTGCAGCGCCAGGGCGGTGTCGAGCACGTCGCTGGAGGTCAGGCCGAAGTGGATCCAGCGCCCGGCCCCGCCGGCGCTCGCGGCGAGGACGTCGACGAAGGCGGCGACGTCGTGGTCGGTGACGCGCTCACGTTCCTGGACGGCGGCGACGGTGAAGGTCGCCGCGCGGATGGCGTCGAGGTCGGCGCTCGTCGGCCCTTCCAGCTCCTCGGCGCAGGCGACCTCGACGCGCCGCCAGGCCTCCATGCGCGCCTCGTCGGTCCAGAGCGCGCCGAGCTCGGGCCGCGTGTAGCGGGCGATCATGCGCCCAGGATGCGCGCCGCCAGATGTCCCGCGTTGCGCGCGTTGTCCAGGCCGACGCAGGCCACAGGCACGCCCGGCGGCATCTGGGTGATCGAGAGGATCGCGTCGAGCCCGCCCGCGGCGCTGAGCCGGCTCGACAGCGGCACGCCGATCACCGGCAGGTCGGTGTGGGCCGCGGCGACGCCGGGCAGCGCGGCCGACAGGCCCGCCCCGGCGATGATCACCCGCAGGCCGCGCATCCGCGCGTTCTTGCAGTACTCGGTCACCGTGTCGGGCTCGCGGTGGGCGGACATGACGCGCATCTCGTGGCGGATCCCGGCCTCGCGCAGCACCTTGGCCGCGCTCTCCATCGTGTCCATGTCGGACTTCGAGCCCATGATGATCCCGACGAGCGGGGCGTCGACCTCGAGGCCCTCGAGCTCCGTCTCGACGTCGGTGACGGTCTCCGGCGCTTCGCTCACCGGACGCCCGCGGCGATGTCGCGGCGCAGCTGCTTGCCGGGGAAGTCGATCACGTCGGCGCCAGCATACGCGGCGTCCCGGGCGGCCTCGGGGTCGTCGCCCAGCGCGGTGACGTTGAGGACGCGCCCGCCGGCGGTGACGAGCCCGCCGCCGGGGTCGCGCGCCGTGCCCGCGTGGGTGACCTCGACGCCATCGGGGACGTCGTCGAGTCCGCTGATCGGATCGCCCTTCGACGAGGAGGCCGGGTAGCCGGCGCTGGCGAGCACGACGGTCACGGCGGCGCGCTCGTCCCAGACCAGATCGGCGCCGGCCAGGCCGCCCGGGCGCGTGCAGCGCTGCATGAGGTCGAGCAGGTCCGAGCGCAGGCGCGGCAGCACGGCCTGCGTCTCGGGGTCGCCGAAGCGTACGTTGAACTCGAGGACCTTCGGGCCGCTCTGCGTCAGCATCAGCCCGGCGTAGAGCACTCCGTGGAAGGGCGTTCCGCGCTCGCGCATGCGGTCGACGACCGGCTGGTGGACGGAGGCGACGATCCGCTCGATCTCCGCGGCGCCGATCTCGGGCACGGGCGAGTACGCGCCCATGCCGCCGGTGTTCGGGCCGCGGTCGCCCTCGCCGATGCGCTTGAAGTCGCGCGCCGGGGCGAGCGGCACGGCGCGCTCGCCGTCGCAGAGGGCGAGCAGCGACAGCTCGGGGCCGCTCAGGTGCTCCTCGACGACGACGTCCGTGGCCCCGAAGACGCGGCGCTCGAGCATGGCGCTCAGCGCCTCGCGCGCCTGCTGGGCGTCCTCGGCGATCACGACGCCCTTGCCCGCGGCCAGCCCGTCGGCCTTGATCACCGCGGGGTAGCGGTCGATCGCCGCCATCCCGTCCTCGGCGCTGCGCACCCGCGACCACGCCCCCGTGGGCACGCCGGCCTCGCCCATGATCTCCTTGGCGAACGCCTTGGAGCCCTCCAGGCGCGCGGCGGCGGCCGGCGGGCCGAAGGCGGCCAGCCCCGCGTCGGCGAGCCGGTCGACGAGGCCGTCGACGAGGGGCGCCTCGGGCCCGACCACCACGAGGTCGACGCGCTCGTCGCGGGCGGCCGCGACCAGGCCGTCGAGGTCGTCGGCGGCGACGCCGAGGCAGCGCGCGTCCGCGGCGATCCCCGCGTTGCCCGGCGCGCAGAGCACCTCGGGCGCCCGCGCCGAGCGCCGCAGCGCGCGGACGATCGCGTGCTCGCGCCCGCCCGACCCGACGACGAGGACCGTCAAAGAGAGGCGATGAAGTCGTCGACCGGGATGGCCACGAGCGTCTCGTACTTCGCGGTGCCGCGGGAGCCGAGCTCGAGCGACACGCGCGCCATCGTGCCCTCGTCCGGCGCCTCGACGACGTTGATGAAGTCGAACTGCCCGAGCGTCGCCCACTGCGCCTTGACGGTCGCCCCGAGCTGCTCGAGCTCGTGGTTGACCTCCTTGATGCGCTGCGGTTTGTTCTTGACGGTCTGCACGCCCTCCGGCGATAGCGTCGAGAGCATGATGTACGTGGGCATGACAGCCTTTCG